>JAGXAV010000136.1 GCA_018971455.1 Rhodospirillales bacterium | reverse complement strand
GCGTGGCGACGGGGCGGCCCTGCGCGCCGAGGGGGCCGTGCCCTTCGCCTCGATGTTCGACCTGCCGGCACTTGTCCGCCTGGCCAGGGAGAATGCGGCATGACGATCCTGCTGCCGCTCTACCCGTGGATCAAGTCGTTGCATATCATCAGCATGGTGGCGTGGATGGCGGGCATGTTCTATCTGCCGCGGCTCTACGTCTATCACTGCGGCCTGCGGCGCGGCTCGGCGGAGAGCGAGCGTTTCAAGGTGATGGAGCGCCGGCTGCTCAAGCAGATCATCAATCCGGCGATGATGTCGACATGGACGTTCGGCCTCCTCCTGGTGGCGACACCCGGGGTGATCGACTGGCATGCCGGCTGGTGGCATGTGAAGCTGCTGGCGGTGATCCTGATGTCCGGTTTCCACGGCGCCCTGTCGAAATGGCGGCGGGATTTCCTGGAGGACCGCAACACCCGCTCGGAGCGCTTCTATCGGATCGCCAACGAAGTGCCGACGCTCCTGCTCATCGTCATCGTCTTCATGGTGATCGCACGGCCGTTCTGATGACCTATCTGATCCGCCTGCCCGATGGCTACGAGATCAGCGACGATGCGGCACGCCTCGATGTCGAGGCCGTGCACGCGTTCATCGCCGGTGACAGCTATTGGGGAATGGGGCGCGCCCGGACCGACATGGTCCGCGCCATTGCCGGTTCGTTGTGCTTCGGCCTCTACGCGCCGGATGGCCACCAGGCCGGCTTCGCCCGGCTGGTCACCGACCGAGCGCTGGCCGCCCATCTCGCCGACGTGTTCGTTCTGCCGGCTCATCGCGGCCGTGGCCTGTCCAAGGCGCTGATCGCGGCCATGCTCGCCCATCCCGATCTGCGCGGCGTCGAGCGCTGGACGCTCAGCACCGCGGACGCCCATGGGCTCTATGCCCGTTTCGGCTTCGGCCCGCACCCCGATGTCACCACCCAGATGTGGCGGCTCAAGCGGCCGGATACCCCGGCGCCGGGCTGAGCGGCGCCCGCGCTCACCCCCCGCCCTGGCCCGGTTTCCGCCGGACCCGGCCTTGACGCCACCGCGCCGACTCCATAGTTTCGGCCCGTCGCGGGGCGAATCCGTCTGCCCGGCGCCAACCTCCCTCCGACCGGGACAGTTCCGCGTGACCTCTCGATGGTGGCCCTTCAGGGCCGGTCGGGCAGGCATATGGCGAGCGGGCCAGGTGGCATTGATGCCCGCCTGCGGCCCGCAACTGGCCCTCCCCCTCTGACGTAATCTCTTTCGAGGCGTCCCGATGCACCTCGCCGAACTCAAGAAAAAGCCGCCGGCCGACCTGCTCAGCTTCGCCGAATCATTGCAGATCGAAAACGCCTCCAGCCTGCGCAAGCAGGACATGATGTTCGCCATCCTGAAGAACCTGGCCGAGAACGACCAGGCGATCTATGGCGAGGGTACGCTCGAGATCCTGCCTGACGGGTTCGGCTTTCTGCGCAGCCCGGAGAGCAACTATCTGCCCGGGCCGGACGACATCTACATCTCGCCGAGCCAGGTGCGCCGCTTCGCGTTGCGCACCGGCGACACGGTGGAAGGGCAGATTCGCGCGCCCAAGGATGGCGAGCGTTATTTCGCCCTGCTCAAGGTCAACGCGATCAATTTCGAGCCGCCCGAGGCGGTGCGTCACCGGATCAATTTCGACAACCTCACGCCGCTCTATCCCGACCAGCGGCTGAAGATGGAAATCGAATACGCCGAGCCGCCGGCCAAGGGTGTGACGCGCGACAACATCCCGCGGGTGATCGACCTCGTGGCCCCGATCGGCAAGGGCCAGCGGGCACTGATCGTCGCCCCCCCGCGCACCGGCAAGACGATGATGCTGCAGAGCATCGCCAAGTCGATCTCGGCCAACCATCCGGAGGCTTTTCTCATCGTGCTGCTCATCGACGAGCGGCCGGAGGAGGTCACCGACATGGCGCGTACGGTGAAGGGCGAAGTGGTGGCCTCCACCTTCGACGAGCCGGCCACCCGCCACGTGCAGGTGACGGAGATGGTGCTGGAGAAGGCCAAGCGCCTCGTCGAGCACAAGCGCGACGTGGTCATCCTGCTCGATTCCATCACCCGCCTTGCCCGCGCCTACAACACCGTCGTGCCCTCGTCGGGCAAGGTGCTGACCGGCGGCGTGGACGCCAATGCGCTGCAGAAGCCCAAGCGTTTCTTCGGCGCGGCGCGCAATATCGAGGAGGGCGGCTCCCTGACCATCATCGCGACCGCGCTGATCGATACCGGCAGCCGCATGGACGAGGTGATCTTCGAGGAGTTCAAGGGCACCGGCAATTCCGAGGTCATTCTCGACCGCAAGCTGTCGGACAAGCGCACCTTCCCGGCCATCGACATCACCAAATCCGGCACCCGCAAGGAAGAGCTGCTGGTGGACAAGGGCACGCTGTCCAAGATGTGGGTGCTGCGCCGCATCCTCAATCCGATGGGCACCATGGATGCGATGGATTTTCTGCTCGACAAGCTGAAATACAGCAAATCGAACCAGGATTTCTTCGACGCGATGAATACCTGATCGCGCTGCCGGTTCCTCAGGCGGACCCGGCCCGCACCAGCCAGACCGCACCTTGCAGGTCGACGCCATCGGCGCCGGCATAGGGCGCCAGCGCCGCGCGGATCGCCGTGCGCACGGCCTGGCGCACATCGTCCGGCTGGTCGAGCAGGGCCCGGCTTGCCGGGCCGATCGTCATCGCCTGGTCGCTGGCATCATCGAGGTTGTCGCCCAGGCGCATCGGCAGGTCGAACCGCGTGAACACGGGCGCTTCGAATCCGGCCGCGACCAGGATGCGCGTCACGCGCGCGGGATCGGCGAAGGCGAGCGGGCCGGGTTCGTCGGGGCCGGGGGGCGGCGGCGGCGGCACCAGGGTGGTGGCGACGGCCAGCGGCACCTTCATCCACAGGTTTTCGTCGAAGGCCCGCCAGGACGCGAAGGTCAGGCGCCCGCCCGGCCGGATGGCGCGGCGGAGATTGGCGAAGGCGGCGACGGGGTCGGGGAAGAACATCACGCCGAAACGGGAGAAGACGAGGTCGAAGCTGGCCGGGGCGAACGGGTGCGTCGCCGCGTCGGCCAGCAGGCAGTCGATCCCGGCGCGCCCGGCGGTGCGCTGGCGCGCCACCTCCAGCATCGGCGCCGAGATGTCGATCCCGCTGACATGCCCGCCGGGCCCCACCGCATCGGCGAGGGCGAGGATGGTGGCGCCGCAGCCGCAGCCGACATCGAGCACCTTTTCGCCTTGGCGCAGGCCGGCGACGCCGATGGCCGCGTCGCTCACCGCGGCGATGGTGGCATCCATGCGCGCCTGCCGCTCGACCCAGCGCGCCGCGCCGGCGCCGTTCCAGTAGGCCATCTGCTGGGCGTGCAAGGCGGCGGTGTCGGTCATGGGGCGCTCCGGGCCGTGGGCGGGCCAGACTAGCCGCGCTGTTCGAGGGCTGCACTTGTGGACATAGAGATATCCTTATATACGCCCGCCGACGATTCCCAGGAGCTTCCCATGCCAGACGCCGCCATCGCCGATTACAAGGTCAAGGACATCTCGCTCGCCGCCTGGGGGGCGAAGGAGATCGCCATGGCCGAGGACGAGATGCCCGGCCTGATGGCCATCCGCGCCGAGTACGGCACCACCCGGCCGCTCGCCGGCGCGCGCATCGTCGGCTGCCTGCACATGACCATCCAGACCGCCGTGCTGATCCAGACGCTGGAGCATCTCGGCGCCTCCGTGCGCTGGTCCTCGTGCAACATCTTCTCCACCCAGGACCACGCCGCCGCCGCGGTCGCCGCCGCCGGCACGCCGGTCTTCGCCTGGAAGGGCATGAGCGAGGAGGAGTTCTGGTGGTGCATCGAGCAGACGGTGCGCGGGCCGGGCGGCTGGACTCCCAACCTGATCCTCGATGACGGCGGCGACGTGACCGCGCTGCTGCACAACAAATATCCCGACATGCTGGCCGATATCCGCGGCCTGTCGGAAGAGACCACGACCGGCGTGCACCGGCTGTGGGAGATGGCCAGGGCGGGCACGCTCAAGGTGCCGGCGATCAACGTCAATGACAGCGTGACCAAGTCGAAATTCGACAATCTCTACGGCTGCCGCGAATCGCTGGTGGACGCGATCCGCCGCGGCACCGACGTGATGATGGCCGGCAAGGTCGCGGTGGTGAACGGCTTCGGCGATGTCGGCAAGGGTTCGGCGGCCAGCCTGCGCAATGCCGGCTGCCGCGTCATGGTCACTGAAATCGACCCGATCTGCGCGCTGCAGGCGGCGATGGAAGGCTATGAGGTGACGACGATGGAGGAGGCGGCCCCGCACGCCGACATCTTCGTGACCGCGACCGGCAATGTCGATGTCATCACGCTCGAGCACATGCGCGCCATGAAGCACCGCGCCATCGTCTGCAATATCGGGCATTTCGACAGCGAGATTCAGATCGACGCCCTGCGCAATTTCACCTGGGACAACGTCAAGCCCCAGGTGGACGAGGTGGTGTTCCCGAATGGCCGCCGCCTCATCGTGCTGTCCGAGGGGCGGCTGGTGAATCTTGGCAACGCCACCGGCCATCCGAGCTTCGTGATGTCGGCCAGCTTCACCAACCAGGTGCTCGCCCAGCTCGAGCTGTGGACGGCGCCCGCCGGCAAATACGAGCGCCAAGTCTATACGCTGCCCAAGCATCTCGATGAGAAGGTCGCCGCCCTTCACCTGGCCAAGGTCGGCGCCAAGCTGACCAAGCTGTCGCCGAAGCAGGCCGAATACATCGGCATGTCGGTCACCGGGCCGTTCAAGCACGACCTCTATCGCTACTGAGGGTTCACCCGTCGAACGCGGCCCCGCGCTGACGGGGCCGCGTTAACGTGTCCTTGATTTCACGTAACCATCATCGCACGGCCAGGACGGATGCCCCTATCCGGCCCTACAAACGCGCTCGAAAAACGAGTCGCCCGGACATACCGCCCAGGAAGATCGCCTCGCTCCGCGGGAGGAGCCGCCCATGACCGCATCCGACGCCTACGATCTCAGCCAGCCCTGCACAAGCACGCTGCGGCGCATCCTGCCGCACACGCACGACAATGCCCTGGCGGCCGATCTGCTATTCCTCGAACGCTGGGAAATGGCGCCCCTGCCCGGCCCGGCCAGCGCCTTGCGCATCAGCCAGATCCGCCGCGCCAACCCGGAGCTGGCCGCGGCGATCCGTGCCGAAATCAACGCCGTGAAGTAAGCCCTACCCGGCCGCTTTCCTGATCGGCGGCTGCACCTCGGCCGGGATCGGGCAAACATAGGGGCTGGCTTGCGTGCGCGCCGCGAGGTCCGCCTTGGCGCGGGCCACCAGCGCCGGATCGGCCAGCGCGTCGGTCGCCGTCGCCGCCATCACCTTGGCGACATGCACCATCCCCTTCTTGGCGAGCGGAGACTTGCCCTGCGCGGTGAGCTGCCAGGAATGGAACGGCGTGCCGATGGCGATCGTCGCCCCATCGGCCTGCACCAGCGGCACCACCCAGCTGACATCGCCCACATCGGTGCTGCCCAGCATCCGTTCGCCCACCAGGCCGAGCGGCACGATGGCGTCCGACAGCGGCTGGTCGAAGCGGATCGGCAGGCCGGCACGGCGATACTGGGCGGCGATATCGGCCTCGCTCAGCGTTGCGCGGATCTGCTCGGCGAAAGCGCGGTCCGCGGCGTCGAAGGGCGGCGGGCCGAGGCGCATGAAATTGTCATGCATGGCCTTCTCCAGCGGCGCGTTGCCCTGCAGGTTCGACACCGCGCTGATGATGCGCATATCGACCGCGGTCTCGGTCATCAGCGCGGCACCCCGGGCGACCTTCTTCACCCGCTCGACCAGCGCCTGCATCTCCGCATTGTCGCGCGCGCGCACCGCATAGCGCACGGTGGCCCGGGCCTGCACCACATTGGGCGCGATGCCGCCGCCATCGAGCATGGCGTAATGGATGCGCGCA
The DNA here is from genome assembly GCA_018971455.1 of Rhodospirillales bacterium. Classification (GTDB taxonomy): domain Bacteria; phylum Pseudomonadota; class Alphaproteobacteria; order Acetobacterales; family Acetobacteraceae; genus REEB85. The sequence continues at coordinate 302 of JAGXAV010000136.1, read as the reverse complement.
TCGGAGGGCATGTGCTCGCGCATGTAGTTCACGCCGACATTCATCAGCTCGACCGCATCGAGCGCCGAGCGGCCAAGATGGGGGGCGGCGGCGGCATGGCTGGCCCGGCCGGTGAACGAGAAATCAATGCGCGTATTGGCCAGGCTCTGCGCGTCATTGACGCCGGCGAAGGGCATTGGGTGCCAGGTGATGGCGATGTCCACGTCCTCGAAGCAGCCGGCGCGCACCATGAACCCCTTGGCCGCCCCGCCCTCCTCGGCCGGGCAGCCATAATAGCGCACCCGCCCCTTCACGCCGTTGGC
>JAGXAV010000135.1 GCA_018971455.1 Rhodospirillales bacterium | reverse complement strand
ACCCCGCCAGGGCGCGCTGCACGATGGCGAGCTGGTCCGCCTCCTGCACCGGGCCGACCATCGAGAGCGTCGGTGCGGCGGCGAACATCTGCCGCGCCGCGGCGCGCAGATCGCCGATCTGGACGGCACGCACGGCATCCAGATCCGGTTGCGGCCCGGTGGCGGCGCCGGTGCGGAAGAACTGCTCGGCCAGGTAGAAGGCCAGGCCGAACGGCTTCTCCTTCACCGTGGCGAGCTGGGCCAGCATGGCGTTGCGGGCGCGGGTGAAGTCCGTCTCCTGCACCGCCTCGGTCAGGCGGAGCAGCTCGGCGCCGATCACGGCGAGGCATTCATCGAGCTTGTCCGGCGTCATGCCCGCCTGGACCAGCAGCAGGCCGAAATCCGAGCCGCCATGCGACCCCGCGCCGACGCCATAGACGAGGCCGCGCTTCTGGCGAACCTCCTGGAACAGCGGTGAGGCCATGCCGCCGCCGAGGGCCGTCGCCAGCATGCGGTGGGCGTGCACCGCCGGATCGGCCATGCCCACCGAGGGGAAGCCGAGCACCAGGTTGACCTGCTTGAAATCCTCGCGGTGATGCACGGCGAGGCCGCCGCCATAGCGCTGCGGCACGCGCGGGGGCGGCGGCGGCGTGGTCGGGATGGCGGCGAAGTTCCGTTCGACCAGCCGGCACAGCCAGCCATGCTCGACATTGCCGGCGGCGGAGACCAGCATCGTGCCGGTGCCGTAATGGCGGGCGATGAAGCCGAGCATGTCCTCGCGGGTGGCGCGGGCGACGAAGGCGGGATCGCCGAGAACGGGCCGCCCCAGCGTCTGGCCGGGATAGGCGCGCGCGAGGAAGCCCTGGACGCAGAGCGCATGCGGGTCGTCGCCGTTGCGGGCGATCTCCTGGGCGATCACGCCGCGTTCGAGATCGACATCCTCCGGCGCGAAGCGCGAGGCGGTCAGCACGTCGCCGAGGATCGCAACACCCTCCTCCACCACGTCGCGCAGGCCGACGATGTGATAGGCGGTGACCTCATGGGAGGTGAAGGCGTTGATCGAGGCGCCGAGCTGCTCGACCTCCATGGCGATGCCGTAGGCCGAGCGGGTGGCGGTGCCCTTGAAGGCCATGTGCTCCAGGAAATGCGCGACGCCGCTGTTCTCCGCCTCCTCGTCGCGCGAGCCGGCGCGCACCACCACGGTGACGGCCGCCGTCTCGAAATCCGGCAGGGCGGCGGTGATCACCGCCAGCCCGCTCGCCAGCCTGGTCTGCTCGATGCGCACGCCCGTCCCCCTGCTCTGGCCATCGGCAACCGCGCGGCCGATACTGCGCTCTTCTCCCAGCCATCCATCGCCGAGGCAAGATGACCGACCCCGTCGCCCCAGCCGCGATCGCCGAGCCGCGCCGCTTTGAGACCCGCCACCAGGGCAGCTTCCACGGTGTGGCGACGCCGTATCGCTGCGTCGCCGCGGCGCTGCACGTGCCCGACGCCACGGGCAAGCCGCAGTGCAGCGTGTTCTCGTTCAGCTATCTCGCCGACAGCCCGGCCCCCGAATCGCGCCCTGTCTGCTTCATCTTCAACGGCGGGCCGGGCTCGGCCAGCCTGTGGCTGCACATGGGCGCCCTCGGCCCGCGCCGGGTGGTGATGCCGGGCGATGCCGTTCCGGCTGGCAGCGGCCCCTACACCGTGATCGACAATCCGCTCTGCCTCCTCGATGCCGCCGATCTCGTCTTCATCGATCCGCCGGGCACCGGCTTCAGCACCATGCTGGGCGAGGCCAAGGCGGAGGAGGCCTGGGGGCTGGAGGCGGATGCCGACATCGTCGCCCGCTTCATCAAGACCTGGCTGTCGGCGCATCGCCGCTGGGCCTCGCCGCGCTATCTGGTCGGCGAGAGCTATGGCACCACGCGCGCCGTCGCGGTGGCCGGCAAGCTCGCCGGCGGCCTGTCCGGCGTGGCGTTCAACGGCATCGTGCTGATCTCGGCGATCCTGGATTTCCACACCGCCCGCTTCGAGCGCGGGAACGCGCTGGCCGATGCCTGCTTCCTGCCGAGCTATGCGGCGACCGCGCTGCATTTCGGCCTGGCCAGCGCGCCGGCCGGCCGGGAGGCGTTCCTCGACGAGGCGCGGCGTTTCGCCGTCGAGGAGTATCTGCCGGCGCTGGTCACCGGCAACCGCCTGGCGCCGGCGCGCATGCAACGCGTGTTGCGCAAGCTCGCCCGGCTGACCGGCCTGTCCGAGGCCTGGCTGACCCGCACGAGGCTGCGCATCGAGACGGCGCGCTTCCGCAAGGAATTGCTGCGCGAAGGCGGGCTCACCGTCGGGCGTTTCGACAGCCGCTACACCGGGCGCGACTACGACGATGCGGGCGAGCTGCCGGATGCCGACGCCGCCTCCTACGCCATCGACACCGCCTATGTGAGTGCCGCGCACGACCATTTCACCCGCGCCCTGGCGATCGACTGGGAGCGGCCGTACGAGGTGTTCAACCGCGAGGCGCTGACGAAATGGGACTGGCTTGGCCCGCGCAAGGAGGGCGTGTCGCGCTGGCCGGGCTACGTGAATGTCGCGCCCACCCTGGGGCAGCTTCTGCGCGAAAATCCGACCTTGAAGGTGATGGTCGGCGCCGGGCTGTACGATCTGGCGACGCCGTTCTTCGCCATCGAGACGACGCTGGCCGGCAACGGCATCGCCGCCGATCGCATTGCCCTGCGTTACTATGACGCCGGCCACATGATGTATCTGCACGAGCCCTCGCTCGCCGCCCTGGTGGCCGATCTGCGCGGCTGGCTCGTCGGATAGGCGCGCGGACGGCTAGACCGCGAGCCGACCTGATGGACTCATCAGATCGGACGTTGCTCTACCGCGCGGCCAGCGCATCGCCCGGGCGGCGCGGCAGCAGCACGAAATCGTGGCCCTGCTGGTGCATGCGCCCGGCCGCCTCCTCGGCGGCCGGGCCCCAGCCGAAGAAGATGTCAGCGCGCACCGGGCCGCGGATGGCCCCGCCGAGATCCTGGGCGACGGCCAGCCGCCGCAGGGGCGCGCCCGTCGGATCGGTGGTGTCCACCCAGACCGGCGCGCCGAGCGGCACGAAGCTCTTGTCCACCGCCAGCGAGCGCCGCGGCGAGAGGGGCGCGCCGAGCGCGCTGGGCGGGCCTTCATCGGCCGGCACGCCGCGCAGCTCCCGGAAGAAGACGTAGGACGGGTTCTGCTCCATCAGCCCCTGCGCCTCGGAGGGGTGGGCGACCAGCCAGGCCCGGATCGACTGCATCGAAACCTGGTCCAGCGTCATCTGGCCGCGATCGACCAGCACGCGGCCGATCGGCACGTAGGTGCGGCCGTTCTGGCCGTCATAGCTGACCCGCACGACCTGCCCGTCGGGCAGGCGGATGCGGGCGGCGCCCTGGATGTGCAGGAAGAACGCGTCGATCGGGTCGGCCAGCCAGAAGAGTTCCAGGTGCCTGCCGCGCAGGGCGCCGGCATCGATCTGCGCCCGGGTGAAATAGGGCCGGTGCCCGGGGCCGGCGGGCAGGCCGGGGGGGCGGCGGTAGATCGGGTAGCGGTAGATGCCGCCCGGCTGGCGGGCGCCGGCCACCTCCGGTTCGTAATAGCCGGTGAACAGCCCCGCGGCGCTGCCGTCGGCGGAGATGCCGTAGGGCTGGAACGCGGTCTCGAAGAAATGTCGGGCGGCCGCCTCGTCGCCCGGTGGCACCGCGTGGGCCGCCGCGCACACCGCCTGCCAGTCGCGCGCCGCGCCGCCGCGCTGGGCGGCCTCGGCGAAGCCGCCCAGCGCGGCACCGCGCGCCATCGCATCGCAGCCGGCGAGGAAGGCGGGCAGGGCCGCGGCAAGATGATCGGCCTGCCAGCCCGGCAGCTGGGCGAAGCTGACGGCGGTCAGGGCCGGGCCGGGACCCGGCGGCACGTTCCAGCTCACCGGCGGGGGGGCGGCGGCCGGGGCGGGCGAGGCGGGCGGGCGGGCGCAGCCGGCGAGGGCGGCCAGTGCTGCGAGCGCCAGCCAGGAACGCCCGCGAGAGCGGTGGCGCATCAGGCGCTGCGCGCGGCGACGAGCCGCCAGGTCGGATCCGCGGCGGCGAGGTCGCGCTCGAAGGTCCAGTGGTCGGTGATCTCGGTCACCGCGTCGGTGCCGGCCACCGGCGTCCCGTCGCGCCCCAGGGTGAGGTTCACCTGATCGGAGACGAAGCGGACGCCGATCTGCGCGGCGCTGCCTTGCAGGGCGGCCTGTTCGATGGCGGCCGTGGCGATGGCGCGGATTTCGGTGCGCTGCGTCTCGCCGGCGGCCTCGCGCGCGGCGATGGCGCCCTCGAAGGCGCGCAGCGTCTCCTCGGAGAGCAGGCCGCTCAGGGCCGCGCGGTCGCCGGCGGCATAGGCGCCGACGATGAGGCGGAAGGCGGCCTGCGCGCCATCGAGGAAATGCTGCGGGGTGAAATTGCGGTCGATGCGCTGCATGGCCGCCAGCGCCTGGCCTTGCGGGCTTGCCGGGTCGGGCGCGGTGCCGGCGACCGGCTCGGCCTGGCCGAGGATGACCGGTCCGGCGGCGGGGGCGCGGGCCGGCTCGGCGGGCGGCGCGGCCGGGCGCTCGAAGCCCTGGCGGCGCCCCAGCACGCTGCGCAGGCGCAGCACCAGGAAGGCGGCGATCATGCCGAACAGAACGAGGTCGATCGGGAAGCCGCTGCTGGCGCCCATGGCTGGATTTCCTTCGGCCCATGACCGGGCGGGCCAAGACATAGGGATGAGCGGGCCGCGAGACAACAAAGGCGGCGGCGCCGGGCTGGAGGCCGCGGTTTGCCTGCCGCCGATCTTGCTTTAAATCCGCGTCATGATCCTGCTGCGCCATGGCCAGAGCGAATTCAACCTCCACTTCACCGCGACTCGGCGCGACCCCGGCATCGTCGACCCGAAGCTGACCCCGCTCGGCCACAGCCAGGCGCGCGAGGCCGCCGCGGCGCTGGCCGGCGCCGGCATTCGGCGGATCATCGTCTCGCCCTACACCCGCGCCCTGGAGACGGCGGCGCCGATCGCGGCCAGCCTCGGCGTGCCGGTCTTCGTCAACCCCATCGTGCGCGAGCGCTACGCCTTCACCTGCGACATCGGCTCGCCCATCGCCGAGCTGGCGCGCGCCTGGCCGGATCACGATTTCACCGCCATCGAGGAGGTCTGGTGGCCGCCGGTCGAGGAGCCGGCCGCCGCGGTGCTGGCCCGTGCCGCCCTGTTCCGCGCCGAGATGGCGGCGCTGGCGGATTGGCGGGACACGCTGGTGGTCAGCCACTGGGGCTTCATCCTGGCGATGACCGGCACCAGCGTGATGAACGGCGCGTCGCTGCGCTGCGACCCGACCGCCCCGCCGCCGGCGGAGATCAGCTGGCGGCATTGATCCGGCCGCTTTCGTTCCGCCCCCGCCTGTGCTACCGGCCAGCGTCCCGCGAGGAGAGCAAGATGTCCGAAACCGCCGCCCAACCGCCGGGTGCCGTCGCCCCGCTGATGGTCAATGTCCAGTACATCAAGGACCTGTCCTTCGAGGTTCCCGGCGCGCCGGTGATCTACAGCACGCTCAAGGCCGCCCCGCGGGTGGACATCAACCTCGACGTGCAGGCCCGCCGCATCCAGGACGGCCAGGACGTCTTCGAGGTGACGCTGGCGATCCGCGCCGAAGCGACCGACCCGACCGCCACCAATGGCAGCTCCGGGGCGCGGGTGTTCCTCGCCGAGCTCTCCTATGGCGGCGTCTTCACGCTGCATGGCGTTCCGGAGAACACCGTCGAGCCGATCCTGCTGGTGGAATGCCCGCGCATCCTGTTCCCCTTCGCCCGCGGCATCCTCTCCGACGTCACCCGCGATGGCGGCTTCCCGCCGGTGCTGCTGCAGCCGATCGATTTCCTCGCGCTGTGGCAGAGCCGCCGGCAGCCGGGCGGCGACCTGCCGCCCGCCTGACCCGGTCGCCCCGGGGCGGTTCGCGCCTGATCTATTCGCGCCGCAGCACGCGGTCGGCGAGGAAGCTCGCCAGGCCGCCGGCGGCAAAGCCGCGCTGCAGCGCCTCCGCGTCGTACTCCCGCGCGACCCAGTCGGCGAAGCCGAGCCGGCCCTCGGCCTCGGCGCCATAGCGCAGCAACAGCGCATCGAGGATTCCCGCCCGGGCGTGGCGCATATGGCCATGGCGCCAGGATAGCTGGCGCAGGGCGGCGGCCGTGCTGCCGCCTTCCAGCAGAACGAAGACGGCGGCGGCGAAGCCCGCGCGGTCCGCGCCGGATTTGCAGTGCACCAGGGCCGGCTGGGGGGCCGCGCGCAGGGCGGCG
>JAGXAV010000134.1 GCA_018971455.1 Rhodospirillales bacterium | reverse complement strand
GGCCCAGCCGGCGTTGCTGCACGACGTGGGCGGGGCGCTGGCCGAGCTCGCCCTCGCCCCCGGCCTGGCGGCGGTGCGCGCCGCGGTATTCGAATGGGCGGATCGGGCGGATGTCCTTGACTCCAAGGGGGTCATGGACCACCTGAGCCTCTCTGGACTGGCCGCCGAGGCCGCACGAATCCTGGCAGCGACCCCCGTCCCGCTGCCAGCCTGCGCGCATGCCGAGGCGATGCCGGGCGAGGCCGAGGCGGGTTGGTGGCACATCTTCGGGCTGATGCATCGCGACCGGCTGGAGCAGGAAGTCGCGGCGGCCGGGCGGGAGTTCTCCGCGCGCGCCGACGCCGCGACCCAGCGCCGGCTGATCGCGCTCTGTGCCGCGCGCGATGCGCTCTGCCGGGGCGAGGCCGGCGAGGCCGATCCGTGAGCCCGAACGTGCCGCTGCCTCGCCCGTCCCTTCGTCGTGCCCGCCCATCCCTTCGTCATACCCGATCGTCCTGCCCCCGCGTGTTTCCTGTCCGCTGACCTCTGCCGGAGAGCCGTGAAAGATGGCGACCAAGCCTGCCGTGACCACCGATAGCGCCACCGTCGAAGCGGACGTGGAAACCACCCTGCTCGATGTCTCCGCCGCCGCCGTGAAGCGCCTGATCGCGCGCGGCAAGGAGCGCGGCTACATCACCTTCGACGAGCTCAACCTGGTGCTGCTGCCCGAGCAGACCAGCTCCGAGCAGATCGAGGACGTGATGGCCGGCTTCTCGGAAATGGGCATCCAGGTCGTCGAGGGCGAGGAGAGCGAGGACGGCGAGGGCGTCGCCGCCAAGGCCGAAAAGCCCGAGGGCGAGACCGAGGCCGAGGCCGAGGAGGCCGCCGGCAACGTCGATGCCGAGAATATCGGCCGCACCGACGACCCGGTGCGCATGTATCTGCGCGAGATGGGCAGCGTCGAGCTGCTCTCGCGCGAGGGCGAGATCGCCATCGCCAAGCGCATCGAAGCGGGCCGCGACATGATGATCGGCGGGCTGTGCGAAAGCCCGCTGACCTTCCGCGCCATCATCGCCTGGCACGACGCCCTGAAGGCCGGGCGCATGCTGCTGCGCGACATCGTCGATCTCGAGGCGACCCAGGGCGGCCCCACCCCCGAGGCCGCCGCCGAGGCGGTGGAAAGCGTCGCGGGCGAGACCGAGGCCGAGGCCTTCACCCCGCCGCCGGCGGGCGATGACGACGAGGAGGGCGAGAGCGACGCCCCCGGCCTCTCGCTCTCGGCGCTGGAGGAAAAGCTCAAGCCCGAGGTGCTCGCCACCTTCGAGGACGTCGAGGCGCTCTACAAGCGGCTGCACAAGATGCAGGTCAAGCGGCTGGAGAGCATCACCTCCGGCGAGGACGTCAACGCCCGCAGCGAGAAGAGCTACGACAAGCTGCGCGAGGAGCTGGTCGCCAAGGTGCAGCAGGTGCAGCTGCACAACAACCGCATCGAGGAGCTGGTCACCCAGCTCAAGCAGCTCAACCAGCGCCTCACCGCGCTGGAGGGCCAGCTGCTGCGCATGGCCGAAGGCTGCAAGGTGGCGCGCGACGATTTCCTCGCCCAGTACCGCAGCCATGAGCTGGACCCCAACTGGCTCGACCGCGTCGCCAAGCTCCCCGGCAAGGCCTGGAAGCTCTTCGCCAGCCGCCACACGCCGGATGTCGTGCGCCTGCGCGGGCAGATCGCCATCATCGCCAATGAGAGCGGCCTGCCGATCAGCGAGTTCCGCCGCGTCTACATGACGGTGAGCCGCGGCGAGCGCGACAGCGCGCGCGCCAAGAAGGAGATGATCGAGGCCAATCTGCGGCTGGTGATCTCGATTGCCAAGAAATACACCAATCGCGGCCTGCAATTCCTCGACCTCATCCAGGAAGGCAATATCGGCCTGATGAAGGCGGTCGATAAGTTCGAATATCGCCGCGGCTACAAGTTCAGCACCTACGCCACCTGGTGGATCCGCCAGGCGATCACCCGGTCGATCGCCGACCAGGCGCGCACCATCCGCATCCCGGTCCACATGATCGAGACGATCAACAAGCTGGTGCGCACCTCGCGCCAGATGCTGCACGAGATCGGCCGCGAGCCGGCACCCGAGGAGCTGGCCGAGAAGCTCGGCATGCCGCTCGAGAAAGTGCGGAAAGTCCTCAAGATCGCCAAGGAGCCGATCAGCCTCGAAACCCCGATCGGCGACGAGGAGGACAGCCATCTCGGCGACTTCATCGAGGACAAGGCCGCCGTCATCCCGCTCGACGCCGCCATCCAGGCCAATCTGCGCGAGGCTACCACGCGCGTGCTCTCAAGCCTCACGCCGCGCGAGGAGCGCGTGCTGCGCATGCGCTTCGGCATCGGCATGAACACCGACCACACGCTCGAGGAAGTCGGCCAGCAGTTCAACGTGACGCGCGAGCGCATCCGCCAGATCGAGGCCAAGGCGCTGCGCAAGCTCAAGCACCCCAGCCGCAGCCGCAAGCTGCGCAGCTTCCTGGACGACTGACCCGCCGGCCCGCGCCCGACGGCAGGCAGCGCTACATGGTGTCGAACCAGAGCGAGCTGTCGAACCGGTTGTCGCGGAAGAACACGAACAGGTAGGTCATGTGCTCGGTGATCTCCCCGTTCGACGGATCGATGGCGCCGCGATCGAAGAAATACGTCCACACCAGGCGCGAACTCTCCTGGTACGGCATCATCGCGCCGCCGGTTCCGTAGGGCGTTCCGAGCAGCGCCCGCACGTCGTCCGTGGTGGACTGGCCGGGATGCAGGGAGGCCGCGACCACGGTGGGGTCGAACGCGTTGCCGGCCTGGTACTTCAGCGGGCTGCACGCGCCGAGCGAGAGCATCGCCGCGCCGAGCAGGGCGAGAAGCCGCGAGCCGGCCGGCCGGGATGAACGATGTCGGGCCACAGGGCGCACTCCCGCTCCTTCGTCCGGCTAGTTCTTGCGAGCCATCAGGGCCCCGCTGCGGAACCACAGATAGCCGTTGAACACGCCGGATTGCCGATCCACGAAGACCATCAGCAGGCTCCGGTGCGAGGCGCTGCCCTGCACCTCCTGGGCCTGATACACCCACAGATCCTGCGCCGGCGCCTCGGTCATGGTGACGGCGCCGCGCCCGCGCGGGGCACCGAGGGCCGTGGTGACGGCAAAGGCGGGCGAGACGCCGATCGTCAGCCCGGCGAGCTGGTCGATCGGCGGCGGGCTGCCGCCGTGATAGGTGGTGGCGCACCCGCCGAGCAGCAGCGCCACGCCGACGACGCCGCGCAGGCCCGCGCGCGCCACGGCGCCGCGGGCCGCTTCAATTCGCACGAACCGGCGCGCTGTTGGTCGTCCACAAATAGCCATCGAAGGTGTCTCCCTTGAAGAACACCAGAAGCCATTGCTGGCGCATCGCCATCGTCATGATGCTGCCGGAGAATTTCGCCCCGGTCATTTCGATATCCTCGTAGTACCAGACCTCGCGCGGGCCGCCGGCAACGTTGCGGAAGGCGCTCATCCCGTCGCCGTTCGGCACGCCGAGCAGCGCCCGCACATCGGTCTTCGTCGAGCTGCCGCGGTGCAGGCTTGTCCCGATCGCCGCCACGTTGCGGAAGGCCCCGCTCGTCACGGTGGGCGGCGCCGCGCAGCCGGCGAGGAGGAGGAATCCGGCGGCGGCCACCAGCGCCGCGCACTGACGCATGAACCCCATCATCGCACCACCGCCTGCGGCTTGCCGCCTGCCCATGCCTCGATCTTGCCGACGACATCCTTCACCGCCGTCGGCAGGATGTAGCTGTCGGCGCCGATCGTGTACAAGCCACCGCTGCCCACCGTGGCGCTGCCGCGGGCGATCAGCACGGTCACCCCCGAACGCGTGTCGGTGACCATCACCGCCACCTCGCCCACCGTGGCGCCCCAGCCCGGCAGCAGCCAGCGCTTCAACGCGCTGCCCTCGGCGAAACCGCTGACATCGCAGGTCAGCGTGTACGGCGCGGCCGGATCGACGCGCAGCGATTGCGATTTGCCGAGCGCCTCGATGAACGCCTTGGTGGCCTCGGCGCCGAGGTCACGGCCCTGCGTATGGGTGCGATCGACGCAGCCCTCCACCCGCAACGCCACCACCCCGCCCGGCGGCGGTGCGGATGCATCGATGGTGCTGGCGGTGACGCAGCCGGCCAAGGCCAGCAGCATGAGAAGACCCACCACGCCGCCCGGCATTCGGTGGCTCAGGGCCCTCGCAGGGGCCGCAACGGGCGCCAACATGCGCATCGGATGATCCGCCTCAGGAGATCATTCCGCTGTCTGCGCCTTTCCGCAGCCGCAAGCATTGACCTGGATCAAACCTCGACAGGGTGCGAAGGGGGTGCGCGAAAAGGGCGGGCACGAAAAGGGCGGGCTGGGGGTTCGCCCCTGCCCGCCCCATCCGGTCGAACAAGCCCGCGTGCCGGGCCGGGCGCCAGAGCACGATCCGACCTGATGGAATCATCAGGTCGGATCGTGCTCTGGAAAACATAAATGCTAGAGCAACTTGGTCCGATCCGACTGACCGCGAAGCGGGTCAGTCGGATCGGACGTTGCTCTAGCGAACCACCGCGATCTGTTCGCGGCGCAGCTGCACCGTGAGCTCGTCAAGGGCCGCGCCGATGCCGTCGAACATCTCGTCGATCTCGGATTTGGTGATGATCAGCGGCGGGCTGAAAACGATCGAATCGCCGACGCTGGCGCGCCCGATCACGCCGTGCGCCTCGGCAAGTTTCACCATCCGCGGCCCGATCTTCAGCTTGGCGTCGAAATTGCTGCGCGCCGCCTTGTCGGACACCAGCTCGAACGCCCCGATCAGCCCGACACCGCGCACATCGCCCACCAGCTCATGGCCGGCGAAGCGGCGCCGCAATTCCGCCTGCATATGCGGGCCGACCTCGCGCACATGGCTGCCGATATCCATCTCGTCGTAGATCTTCAGCGTCTCGACGGCGACCGCGGCCGGAACCGGATGGCCCGAATAGGTGAAGCCATGGCCGAACGTGCCGATGACGTGGCTCTCATCGGCAAGGCCGCGGAACACCCGCTCATTGACCATCACCGCGCTGATCGGCAGATAGGCCGAGGACAGCGCCTTGGCGCAGACCAGGATGTCCGGCTTGGCGCCGAGCGTCTGGCTGCCCCAGTAATTGCCGGTGCGCCAGAAGCCGCAGATCACCTCGTCGGCGACGAACAGCACGTCATACTTGCGCAGTACCGCCTGGATCTTTTCGAAATACCCCGCCGGCGGCACGATCACGCCGCCCGCCCCCATGATCGGCTCGGCCCACATCGCCGCCACCGTGTCCGGCCCCTCGGCCAGGATCATGGCCTCCAGCTCGGTCGCGCAGCGCGTGGCGAATTCCTCCTCCGTCTCGCCGGGCAGCGCGCCGTGATAGAAATGCGGCGTGATGGTGTGGATGAAGCCGGGCAGCGGCACGTCGAAGCTGCGATGATTGGCGGCAAGCCCGGTCAGCGAGGCCGCGGCCAGCGTGATGCCGTGATAGCCCTTGACGCGCCCGATGATCTTCTTCTTTTGCGGCCGGCCCACCGCATTGTTGAAATACCACACCATCTTGATGGCGGTGTCGTTGGCCTCGGAGCCCGAATTGGCGAAGAACACCTTGCTCATCGGCACCGGCGCACGCTCGATCAGCATCTCCGCCAGATCGATCATCGGCATGTGCGATTTGGCGGTGAAGGAGTGGTAGAAAGGCAGCGCGCGCATCTGCTTGGTCGCCGCCTGCACCAGCCGCTCGTTGGAGAAGCCCAGGGCCGCGCACCACAGCCCGGCGACGCTCTCGATGTAGCCCTTGCCGCCCTCGTCCCACACCCGCACGCCCTCGCCGCGCGTGATGACCAGCGGCCCGACCTCCTGGTGCGCGTGGAGGTCGGTGTAGGGGTGCAGCACGTTGGCGATGTCGCGCATGGCGGCGGAATTGGTACGGCTGGCGGGCGGCGGGGGGGTCATCGGAAGTGCCTCTCGGTGAAGACAAGGCGCCAAGCCTAGACCCGATCGACCATGCGGGGAAAGCCTCGCCGGCCCGCGGGGCCGCCTACCGCGCCGCCGCCAGATCGTACAGCGGGTTGCGGAACAATGACGCCGAATACCGGTTGAAGGACAGCTTCACCGCCGGCCACGCCGCCGCATCCGCCCCAAAGCGCGCGGCGATCAGGCCGTCGCCGGAAAAACTCTCCTGCACGTCATGCTCGGCAATCACCCGCCCGCCGCATTGGTCGATCAAGGCGAGGCAGCGCTGGTGCGTCAGCGGGTCGCCGCTGATGGAATGATGGTGGGTGGAGACCACCACGGTGGCGATCCGCCCCGCCCGCAGCAGATCGGCACA
>JAGXAV010000133.1 GCA_018971455.1 Rhodospirillales bacterium | reverse complement strand
AATGCCCGGTCATGCACGGCGCGCCCAGGCACACGGTTTTCGGTGGCAGGTCGAACCGCGACTGGTGGCCGAACCAGCTGAATCTCCGGATTCTGCATCAGAACTCTTCCCTGTCCGATCCCATGGGTGCGGCGTTCAACTACGCCGAGGCGTTCAAGAAGCTCGACTTCAAGGCCCTCAAGCAGGACCTCTACGCGCTGATGACCGACTCGCAGGAATGGTGGCCGGCTGATTACGGCCATTACGGGCCGCTCTTCATCCGCATGGCGTGGCACAGCGCCGGCACGTACCGCATCGGCGATGGCCGCGGCGGCGCGTCCTCGGGCACGCAACGTTTCGCGCCGCTCAACAGCTGGCCGGACAATGCCAATCTCGACAAGGCGCGCCGGCTGCTTTGGCCGATCAAGCGGAAATACGGCAACAGGATTTCCTGGGCCGACCTGATGATTCTCGCCGGCAATTGCGCGCTCGAATCGATGGGGTGCAAGACCTTCGGCTTCGGCGGCGGGCGCGCCGATGTGTGGGAGCCGGAGGAGGATATCTACTGGGGCAGCGAGGATAGCTGGCTGGGCGACCAGCGCTACAGCGGTGACCGCGCGCTCGAGAACCCTCTCGCCGCGGTGCAGATGGGGCTGATCTACGTCAATCCCGAAGGGCCGAACGGCAAGCCGGACCCGCTTGCCTCCGCCCGCGACATTCGCGAGACCTTCGCGCGCATGGCGATGAATGACGAGGAGACCGTGGCGTTGATTGCCGGCGGCCACACCTTCGGCAAGACCCATGGCGCGGGCGACGCGGCGCTGGTCGGCCCGGCCCCCGAGGGCGCCAGCATCGAGGCGCAGGGCCTCGGCTGGCTAAGCAGCTTCGGCTCCGGCAAGGGCGTCGATGCCATCACCAGCGGATTGGAGGGCGCGTGGACGCCCGATCCGGTGCGATGGGACAACGGCTATTTCGACACGCTGCTCGGCTATGACTGGGAGCTGGTGAAGAGCCCGGCCGGCGCCTGGCAATGGACCCCGAAGCAGGCATCCGCGGCCGGCACTGTTCCGGATGCCCACGATCCCTCGAAGCGCCATGCGCCGATGATGGCGACGACTGATATCGCGTTGAAGATGGACCCGGTCTATGCGCCGATTTCCAGGCGCTTCCATGAGAACCCCGAACAGTTCGCCGACGCCTTTGCCAGGGCGTGGTACAAGCTGACGCATCGCGACATGGGGCCGCGGGCGCGCTATCTCGGCCCGGAAGTTCCAGGCGAGGAATTGCTGTGGCAGGACCCCGTTCCCGCGGCCGGTCATGAGCTGATCGACGCGCGCGACATCCGCGCCCTCAAGGCCCGGAGCCTCGCATCGGGCCTGTCCACCGCCGCGCTGGTGGCGACCGCCTGGGCCTCGGCGGCGACGTTCCGCGGGTCGGACAAGCGCGGCGGAGCGAACGGGGCGCGCATCCGCCTCGCCCCGCAGAAGGATTGGGAGGTCAACCAGCCCGCCCAGCTGGCAGGCGTTCTCACTGTCCTCGAAGGCATCCAGAAGGAGTTCAACGCCGCACAGGCGGGCGGGAAGCGGGTCTCGCTTGCCGATCTGATCGTCATCGCCGGCGCCGCCGCCGTGGAGCAGGCCGCGAAGCAGGCCGGTCACGAGGTGGAGGTTGCCGTCGCCCCCGGCCGCACCGATGCGTCCCAGGCGCAGACCGATGTCGACTCCTTCGCGGTGCTTGAACCGGCCGCTGACGGATTCCGCAACTACCTCAAGGCCGCGTACGCCGTTTCGGCCGAGGAGATGCTGGTCGATCGGGCCCAGCTGCTGACCTTGACCGCGCCTGAGATGACCGTGCTCATCGGCGGCATGCGGGTGCTGAATGCCAATGTCGGCCAGTCCGGCCACGGCGTATTCACGCAGCGGCCAGGGACGCTGAGCAACGATTTCTTCGTGAACCTGCTCGACATGGGCACGGTCTGGACGCCGACCTCGGACTCGAAGGATCTGTTCGAGGGCCGCGATCGTGCAACGGGGGCGCTGAAATGGACCGGCTCGCGCGTGGACCTCGTCTTCGGGTCGAACTCGCAGCTGCGGGCCCTCGCGGAAGTCTATGCCAGTGACGATTCGCGGGCGGCCTTTGTGCGCGACTTCGTGGCCGCATGGACCAAGGTGATGAATCTCGACCGCTTCGATCTGGCCTGATCGCGGCGCAATGATGCCCGGGTGCGGCCAGGCGAGGCCGTGCCCGGGCGTGACGCCCGATCCCGCACAGGAGCTGATCATGCTTGCCTCCCAACGCGACGCTTTCGACATGCCGCGCGACATCAGCTACCTCAACGCCGCCGCGTGGTCGCCGCTGCCGCGCGCCAGCCAGGAGGCGGGCCGCATCGGGGTCGGCCGCAAGGGGCAGCCCTGGACGCTCGCCCCCGAATTCGCCGCCGGCATTCATGAGCGCACCCGGCGCGCCGCAGCCGCCCTGATCAACGCCGACCCCGAGGATGTCGCCATCATTCCCTCGGTGAGCTACGGCGTTGCCACCGCCGCCAAGACGCTGACCGTCCCGCGCGGCTCGCGCGTGCTGGTGCTGGCGGAGGATCACTCCTCGCCGGTTCTGGAGTGGATGACGCGGGCGCCCGATCAGGGGTTCGTCGTCGAAATCGTCGCCCAGCCCGGCGATGGCGACTGGACCGCAGCGGTGCTCGCGGCCATCGCCCGGCCGGGCCCGCCGGTCAGCCTCGCGTCGATCGCCTCCGTGCACTGGTCCGATGGCGGCGTCATCGACCTCGCCTCCGTCGCCGCCGCCCTGCGCGCGCAGGGTGCGGCGCTGCTGGTCGATGCCACGCACAGTGCCGGCGTTCTGCCGCTGGATGTCAAAACCCTCGATCCGGACTACCTTGTCTACCCGACCTACAAATGGGTGCTGGGGCCGTATGGCCGCGCCTTCCTGTATGTCGCCAGGCGCCACCAGGGCGGAATCCCGCTGGAGCAGACCGCCTTCGGCCGCCGCGCCGTCAATGCCGATCACACGCCCTACATGCGCGACACGGGCTTCGTCACCGGCGCGCGGCGTTTCGACATGGGCGAACGCGATCATTTCATCAGCATGGAAATGGCGGCGATCGGCATGGAAATGGTCGGCCAATGGGGGGCGCAGGCCATCACCGAGCGGCTTCGCGCGCTGACCGGCCGGCTCGCCGAGGGGCTCGGCAATCTCGGCGCGCTGGTGCCCGACGCGCGCGTGCGTGCCCCGCATATCCTGTCCCTCGGCTTTCCCAAGGGCATGCCGGACCGGCTGGTCGAACGGCTGGAGGCCGAGCGCGCCTATGCCGCGCCGCGCCTGGGCCGCCTGCGGATCAGCCCGCACGTCTACAATGACGAGCAGGATGTCGATCATTTCGTCGCCGCGTTTCGCCGCGTCATATCACCGGGCGGCGCGCGCTGAGCCCGCGGTCGGCCGATGGCCGGCGGGGGCCTGCCCGCCGGCCGGCTTGACGGACCGATCCGGGCGGGCGACACCGTCGCAAAATCTGATGCACAGCTGAAGCGTCGGTCACCGAAGGGGGGCGTGTCATTCCGAACTGGCCGGTCAAGACGCGGGAGCTTCACAACCACCATTTCAACAGCACCGTCTGGAACGATTTCGTCTTCCGTGACGACGACATCGTCATCGGAACCTACGGCAAATCGGGCACCACATGGGTGCAGCAGATCGTCGGCCAACTGCTGTTCGGCGGGCAGCCGGATTTGCATGTGCACGAAATGTCGCCCTGGCTCGACCTGCGCGCCCCGCCGGCGGCGGTCAAGCTGGAGATGCTGGCGGCGCAGACGCACCGGCGCTTCATCAAGACGCATCTGCCGGTCGACGCCCTGGCTTTCACCCCGCAGGCGAAATACCTCTACATCGCCCGCGACGGCCGCGACGTGCTGTGGAGTCTTTACAACCACCATGTCTCCGCCAACGACATGTGGTATCGGATCATCAACGATACGCCCGGCCTGCAGGGCCCGCGGCTGGACCGGCCGAACCCGTCGATCCGGCAGTATTTCCTCGAATGGCTCGACTTCGATGGCTATCCGTTCTGGTCCTTCTGGGACAATGTCTCCTCATGGTGGGCGATCCGGGACCTGCCCAATGTGAAGATCATGCATTTCGAGGATCTGCGCCGCGACCTCGCCGGCGAGATGCGCGCCCTGGCCGCGTTCCTGGGCATTGCGGTCGATGAAACGCTGTTTCCCGCGCAGGTCGAGCACTGCACCTTCGCCTGGATGAAGGCCCACGCCGCCGACGCGGCCCCGCTGGGCGGCGCGATGTGGGATGGCGGGGCTGAAAGCTTCATCAACAAGGGCGTCAATGGCCGCTGGCGCGACGTGCTGACCGAGGCGGATTGCGCGCGGTATGAGGAAAAGGCGCTGGCGAAGCTGGGCGCCGATTGCGCTGCCTGGCTGACATCCGGAGCGGGCGCGTAGCGCCTGCCCGCCGCGCGAGGCGCCCTACGGCGATGTCGTTCTAGCGATAGACGAACGCCGCGTCATCGAGATCGATGGCCGGAATTTCGTCCTTCTCGGCCCAGTAATCCTGGTTGTGCATCCATTCTGCCTTGTCGCCGCGCCGGGGCAGCAGGTGCATGCCGCGCATCATGTAGCCCGGATTGAAGTTCTCGGGATCGATCCAGTCCAGCAGCGGCATGTCGCTGTCTTCCGGCCGCAGCGCCACGCCCACCTGCCGCTTGCCGATTGACCGCATGTGCGTGAGCAGCTTGCAGACGAAATCGCTCACCAGATCGGCGCGCAGCGTCCAGCTCGCGCGAAAATAGCCGAACACCCAGACCATGTTGGGCACGCCGGTGAACATCATGCCGCGATAGGTGACGGTCTCGTGGAAGGCGAGCTTCCGGCCGTCGATGGTGAAATCGATGTCCCCGAGGACGCAGAGATTGAAGCCGGTGGCGGTGACGATGATGTCGGCCTCCAGCGCCTGGCCTGATTTCAGCAGGATCCCCGTCTCGGTGAAACGCTCGATCTCGTCGGTCACCACGGAGGCTTTGCCGGCGGCGATGCCCTTGAACAGGTCGCCATCGGGCACCACGGCCAGACGCTGCCGCCATGGCCGGTATGTCGGCGTGAAGTGCTGCGCGACGTCGTACTCGGGCCCGAGATGGGCCCGTACCGCGGCGAGAAGCTCCTGCTGAACCTTCTCGGGCTCGGCCATGCAGCGGCGGGTGAACGCGGCCTGATCGTAGAGAATCTTCCGCCGGACGATTTCGTGAATCCACGCCTCGTCCACCTTCAGCGTGCGCAGCATCTCCGCCAGTTCGTTGGCGTTGCGCCCGGGCGAGAAATAGGTCGGCGAACGTTGCAGCATGGTCACATGCCCTGCCGCGCCGGCGATCGCGGGGATGACGGTCGCCGCCGTCGCGCCCGAGCCGATGACGATGACGCTCCTGCCCGTGTAGTCGAGATCCTCCGGCCAGGTCTGCGGATGAACGATGCGCCCCTTGTACTCCGCCATGCCCGGCCAGTCCGGCGTGTATCCCTCGGAGTGGCGGTAATAGCCCTGGCACATCCAGAGGAAATTGGCGCTGAACCACAGTGTCTCGTCGGTATCGGTGCGTCGCGCCTCGATCCGCCAGGTCTGGCTCGCGCTCGACCAGTTGGCCGCGACGATGCGGTGCCCGTACCGGATGTGGTGGCCGAGACCGTTCTCCTCGATCACCTCGCCCATGTAGGTGAGGATTTCGGCCGCCGTCGCGATCGGCGCGCTGGTCCAGGGCTTGAAGCGGTAGCCGAAGGTGTGCAGGTCGCTGTCCGAGCGGATGCCGGGATATTTGTGCGTGGTCCAGGTGCCGCCGAACGTGCCCTGTGCCTCGAGCACGACGAAGCGCCGGTCCGGGCATTGCCGCGTCAGATGATAGGCACCGCCCACGCCCGATATCCCGGCGCCTACGATCACCACGTCGAAATGCTCGGCCGTCTGCAGGTTTCTGGTCAGCGTCTCGGTGTCGTTCATGGGGCTCGGTCTTTTCCGTCGTGTGCCTTGTTGCGCCGGGCCTGGCCGCGCCGTGGCCGGCCGGTGGGCGGCGTCCGGTTGCAAGGCTAGATCATTCTCGATACCGGCACCATGGCGGCTGCGGGCAGCCTCAATCGAGGGATTTGCGGAAGCGCGCCACGCTCAGTCCCAACAGCCCACCCGCCAGCAGGCTGAGCGCCAGCAGGTCGGGCCACAGCAGCCCCACCCCGACGCCCTTGAGGAACTCCGCGCGAATGATGACCAGGAAATAGCGCAGCGGATTGATGTAGGTGAACCACTGCAGCCACACCGGCATGGCCGCGATCGGGAAGGCGAATCCGGACAGGATGAACAGCGGGTTGACCAAAAAGAAATTG
>JAGXAV010000132.1 GCA_018971455.1 Rhodospirillales bacterium | reverse complement strand
GGGTATACATCGTCAGGTCGTGGGTGCCGAGGGCGAAGAAATCGGCCTCGCGCGCCAGCGCGTCGGCCGCCAGGGCGGCGCCCGGCGTCTCGATCATGATGCCCAGCGGCGGCGGGTCGGGCAGCCGCTCGCCGCGGCGGCGCAGGCGGCGGATGACGCGATCGTAGATCTCGCGCGCGGCGCGCAGCTCGGCGAGGTTGGTCACCATCGGCAGCAGCACGCGCACCGGGCCCGCATTGCTGGCCCGCAGGATGGCGGCCAGCTGGGTCTCGAACAGCGCCGTCTCGCGCAGCAGCAGCCGGATGCCGCGCAGGCCGAGGGCGGGGTTGGCGTCGGCCGCCTCCGGCACGATCCCCTCGGCGGCCAGCGCTTCGATTTCCTTTTCGCCGCCCCAGTCGAGCACGCGGATCGTCACCGGATCGCCGCTCATCGCCTCGACGACGCTGCGATAGGTTTCGTGCTGGGCGTCCTCGTCGGGCAGCGTCTCGCGGTTCATGAACAGGAACTCGCTGCGCAGCAGGCCGATGCCGGCGGCGCCGGACTGCGCGATCAGCGGCAGTTCCGCGGGGATTTCGAGATTGGCTTGCAACTCGACCCCCTGCCCGTCCTCGGTCATCGACGGCAGGCGGCGCAGGCGGGCGAGCTTCTGCTGGGCGCGCGCGAAGGCCAGCACGCCGCGCCGCGCCGCGGCCAGCGTCGCCGCGGTGGGATTGACCACCACCGTGCCGGCCCCGCCATCGACCACCACCAGGTCGCCGGGATGGGCGGCCTGCGACAGGCCCGGCACGCCGAGCACCGCCGGCACGCCGAGGGCGCGCAGCATGATGGCTGTGTGGCCGTCCGTGCCGCCCTCGTCGGTCGCCACACCCGCGAGCCGCGAGGGATCGAGCAGCGCGGCGTCGGCCGGGCGCAGCCCCTCGCACACCAGCACCGCGCCGGCGGGCAGCCCGGCGAAGCTGCGGAACGGCGCATGGGTCAGGTTGCGCACCAGGCGCCGGCCGATCTCGCGCACCTCCTCGGCCCGCCGGCGGCGCCCGGAAGGATCGTGGTCCGCCGGCAGGGCCATGATCGCCTCGGCCAGCGCCTCGGTCTCGTCGAAGGCCGCGGTCTCGGCAGAGACGAGCGATTCGGCGATCCGCCGGCGCGCCCCGCGCACCAGGCGCGAGGGGCCGATCATTTGCAGATAGGCGTCGATCAGCGGCGCGATCTCGGCCTGGCTGTCCTCCGGCAGCACGCCGAGCCGCGCGCGCAGCTTGTGCAGCTGCTTGCGCGACTGGGCGATGGCGGTGTCCAGCCGCGAGGTCTGCGCCTCGATATCGGCCGCCAGGATCTTGCGGCGAACGACGACGCTGCGCGCCTCGGCCGCGCCGAACACCGGACCGATGGCGATGCCGGGCGAGACGGCGATGCCGACCAGGCGGCGCTCGGCCCCCGCCTCGCCGCGCGGCGGCTCAGTCCTGCTCATGGAAGCCGGCCTCGACCAGGGCGCAGAGGGCGTCGAGCGCCTCCTTGGCATCCCATCCCTCGGCGCGCAGCTCGATGCCGGACCCCTGGCCCGCGCCGAGCATCATCAGCCCCATGATGGAGCGCGCCGACACGCTCTGCCCGTCCTTGACCACCTCGACGGCGGCGCCGAAGCGCTCGGCCAGGGTGACGAACTTGGCGGCGGCGCGGGCATGCAGCCCGCGGCGGTTGGGAATGGTCAGGCTGCGGCTGAGGATGGTGGCGCCGGCGTCGGGGTTGGCATCCGGGATGGTGTCCGGCCCGTCCGCAGGGGTCATCCGCACGTCCCGTTCAGCTTGCTGTGCGGCAGCACGTGCGAGGCGGTGGCGATGTATTTGCGCCCGGCCGCCTGGGCGCAATCGACCGCGTCGGCGAGCGGCAGGTTGGAGCGCACCTTGGCGAGCTTGACCAGCATCGGCAGGTTGACGCCGGCGATCACCTCCACGCCCTTGCGGTCCATCTGCGAGATGGCGAGGTTGCTCGGCGTGCCGCCGAACATGTCGGTCAGCAGCACCACCCCGTCGCCGCTATCGACCTCCTCGATGCGGCGCTGGATCTCGGCGCGCCGCCCCTCGGGGTCGTCCTCGGGGCCGATGCAGACGGTGGCGACGGCGCGCTGGGCGCCGACCACATGCTCCATGGCGGCGCGCAGCTCCTCGGCCAGACGGCCATGGGTGACCAGGATCAGACCGATCATAGGGGTGCCCTCAGGCCTCCTGTGCCTGAATGCGCGCGGACTCTGGCGCAGCCTCGGGGCCGCGCCGCCCATGGCCCTCTCGGGCGAGTTCACGATGAGTGCGGCTCACGCGCCAGCCTGTTTCCATCAAATGGGACGCCAGACGCTCCACAAGTGCCACCGAACGGTGTCGCCCGCCCGTGCACCCGATCGCGACTGTCGCATACTTCTTGCCCTCTTGCACGAAGCGCGGCAAGACCAGGTTAAGAAGCGCCACGATCTGGGCGTAGAAGGCGGCGTAATCCGGGTCGGCCGCGACATAGCCCGCAACCTCCGAATCTTCTCCGGTTCGCTCTCTAAGTGCCGGAACATAATGCGGATTGCGCAGAAATCGAGCGTCCAGAACGATGTCGGCCTCGCGCGGCAGCCCTGCGGGAAACGCGAAGGACACCAGCTGCACCGCCAGCCCCGGCGCCGCCGCCCCGGCCGCGTCCGGGCTGAAATGCAGCTCGATGCGCTGGCGCAGCTCGGCCAGGGGCAGCTCCGAGGTGTCGATCACCAGGTCGGCCGCGCTGTACAGCGGGCCGGTGAGGCGCTGCTCGGCGGCGATCCCGTCGCTGACGCGGCCCTGCGGCGCCAGCGGGTGACGGCGCCGGGTTTCGGTGAAGCGGCGCAGCAGCACCGATTCGTCGGCCCAGGCAAACACCAGCTCGGGGTGCAGGGCCGGGTTGGCGCGCAGCCGCGCCAGCGTCGCCAGCACCGCATCCGCGTCGAAGCCGCGCGAGCGGGCATCCACGCCAACCGCCAGCCGCCGCGGCTCGCCGCGATCCGCGCGCACCAGTTCCTCGATCATCTCCAGCGGTGGATTGTCCACCGCCTCGAACCCGACATCCTCCAGCGCGCGCAGGATCGAGGCCTTGCCCGCGCCCGACAGGCCGCTGACCAGCACCACCGGATGGCGCGCCCCGCTCATGCCGCGAAGGCGCCGGCCGGCTGGGCGAGGCGGCCGAGCGCGCAATCCAGCGCCAGCGCCACGCGCTGGGCCGCCGAGGCCGGGGCGGGATCGAGCCGGATCAGCGGCAGCCCGGTCGCCACGTGGCGGCCGGGCGCCGGCAGCCGCGCCACCTCGCCGCCGAGTTCGACGGCGAGCGCCAGCCGCGCCTCGGCGAGATGCGGCAGACGAAGAATGCCGAGCCCGCGCACCTCCAGCAGCCCGGCCAGCGCGGCCGGCGCGCGCGCCATGCCGCCCTCGATCTCCACCCGATCATCCGCGACCAGGGCGAATCCGCGGTCGAGCATGCGCAGCGCCAGGTCGGACTTGCCCGACCCGGACGGCCCCACCAGCAACACCCCGGCGCCGTCGCGCGCAACGCAACTCGCATGAACCTGCATGGTCGCGGACCATGCCGCGTTCCCGGGCCGAAACCAAGCGCGTTGTTCGCCGCGGCAGCCGGTTGACACTCCGCCCCACCCGCCCGACCCTGCGCGCGCTCGCGCGTGGCGGGCAGGCTGGGGATGGAACGATCATCATGGCGCACGACACCGACGGCTCCGACAAACGCCTGCGCAGCCGGCGCTGGTTCGACAATCCGCACGACCCCGCGATGACCGCCCTCTACGTCGAGCGCTACCTGAATTATGGCCTGACGCGCGAGGAGATCCAGGGCGGCAAGCCGATCATCGGCATCGCCCAGACGGGCTCCGACCTCTCGCCCTGCAACCGCCACCACATGGACCTCGCCAGCCGCGTGCGCGACGGCATCCGCGCCGCCGGCGGCATTCCGATGGAGTTCCCCGTCCACCCCATCCAGGAGACCGGCAAGCGCCCGACCGCCGCCCTCGATCGCAACCTCGCCTATCTCGGCCTGGTCGAGGTGCTGCACGGCTATCCGCTCGATGGCGTGGTGCTGACCACGGGCTGCGACAAGACCACGCCGGCCTGCCTCATGGCGGCGGCGACGGTGAACATCCCGGCCATCGTCTATTCCGGCGGGCCGATGCTCGATGGCTGGTGGCAGGGCCGCCTCTCCGGCTCCGGCACCATCGTCTGGGAAGGCCGCAAGCTCTATGCCGAGGGCAAGATCGGCTATGACGAGTTCATGGAGATGGTGGCCTCCTCGGCGCCGTCCGTCGGCCATTGCAACACCATGGGCACGGCGAGCTCGATGAACTCGCTGGCCGAGGCGCTCGGCATGTCGCTGCCGGGCTGCGCGATGATCCCCGGGCCCTATCGCGAGCGCGGGCAGATGGGCTACGCGACCGGCCAGCGCATCGTCGCCATGGTGCACGAGAATCTGCGCCCGTCGGACATCATGACCAAGGCGGCATTCGAGAACGCGGTGGTCGCCGCCGCCGCCATCGGCGCCAGCTCCAACTGCCCGATCCACATGATCGCCATCGCGCGCCACATGGGCATCGACCATTCGCTCGACGACTGGCAGCGCCTCGGCCCCGAGGTGCCGCTGCTGGTCGATTGCCAGCCCGCCGGGCGCTTCCTCGGCGAGCGCTTCCATCGCGGCGGCGGCGTGCCGGCGGTGCTGAAGGAGCTGCTCGCCGCCGGCCGCCTCAACGGCGATGCCATGACCGTGACCGGCCGGACCGTGGCGCAGAATCTCGAAGGGGTCGCCGATGGCGACCGCGAGGTGATCCGCGCCTATGCGAGCCCGCTGCTCGCGGCGGCCGGCTACGTGGTGATGGGCGGCAATCTGTTCGACAGCGCGGTGATGAAGATCAGCGTGATCGACAAGGAGTTCCGCACCCGCTTCCTCTCCGATCCCGCGCGGCCCAACGTGTTCGAGGGCAAGGCGATCGTCTTCGAGGGGCCGGAGGATTACCACGCCCGCATCGAGGATGCGGATCTCGGCGTCGAGGACCAGTCGGTGCTGATCGTGCGCAATTGCGGCCCGGTCGGCTATCCGGGAAGTGCGGAGGTGGTGAACATGCAGCCGCCCGCGGCGATGCTCAAGCGCGGCATCAACGCCCTGCCCACCATGGGCGACGGCCGCCAGTCCGGCACCTCGGGCTCTCCCTCCATCCTCAACGTCTCGCCCGAGGCGGCCATCGGGGGCGGGCTCGCGCTGCTGCACACCGGCGACCGCATCCGCATCGACCTCAACACGCGCAAGGTCGATGTGCTGCTGCCGCCCGGCGAGCTGGAGGC
The DNA here is from genome assembly GCA_018971455.1 of Rhodospirillales bacterium. Classification (GTDB taxonomy): domain Bacteria; phylum Pseudomonadota; class Alphaproteobacteria; order Acetobacterales; family Acetobacteraceae; genus REEB85. The sequence goes on along the minus strand of JAGXAV010000132.1, from coordinate 1,035 downwards.
GCGGCGCGCCGCCTGGAAGCCGCCGGCCCTGCGGAACATGACGCCGTGGGAGGAGATCTACCGCAGCATGGTCGGCCAGCTCGGCACCGGCGGCTGCCTGGAGCCGGCGACGCTCTACCTCAACATCATCGAAACCCGTGGCGAGAGCCGGAACAACCATTAGGAGCCCCGCCATGCCCGGTCGTCTCGCCGGCAAATCCGCCTTCGTCACCGCCGCCGCCCAGGGCATCGGGCGGGCCACCGCGCTCGCCTTCGCCGCCGAGGGCGCGCGGGTCTTCGCCACCGACATCAACGCCGCCAAACTCGCCGAGCTCGACGGACCCGGCCTGCGCACGGCGCGGCTCGACGTGCTCGACCCCTCGGCCATCGCGGCGGCGGCGGCGGAATGCGGGCCGATCGACATCCTGTTCAACTGCGCCGGCTTCGTCCACCAGGGCAGCGTGCTCGAAGCCACGGAGGCCGAGTGGCAGTTCGCCTTCGACCTCAACGTGCGCTCGATGTTCCGCACCATCGCAACCTTCCTGCCCGGCATGCTGGAACGCGGCAGCGGAACGATCGTCAACATGGCCTCGGTGGCGAGCAGCGTGAAGGGCGTTCCCAACCGCTTCATCTATGGCGCCAGCAAAGCCGCCGTGATCGGGCTGACCAAGTCGGTGGCGGCGGATTTCGTCACCAGGGGCGTGCGCTGCAACTGCATCTGCCCGGGCACCGTGCAATCACCGAGCCTGGTTGAGCGCATCGCGGCCAACGCGGCGGCCGCCGGCTCGCTGGAAGCCGCGCGCGCGGCCTTCATCTCCCGCCAGGCGATGGGACGGCTCGGCACGCCGGAGGAAATCGCGGCGCTGGCGGTCTATCTGGCGAGCGACGAGGCGCAATTCGTGACCGGCCAGGCGCTGGTCATCGACGGCGGAATTTCAATCTAGGAGCACCCACATGAAACTGTTGCGATATGGCAAGGCAGGCAGCGAGAAACCCGGCCTGCTCGATGCGGACGGCAAGATCCGTGACCTGTCGGGCATCGTTGCCGACATCAAT
>JAGXAV010000131.1 GCA_018971455.1 Rhodospirillales bacterium | reverse complement strand
GTTACCCCGTGGCGATGCACTCTTTGCTGTTGTACTTGCGCGCCTCATCTATCTCGGAGTACTCATTATCGGAATGGCGGTGCGTAAGACACGATTGATGGCCGTCGTATTTCTTCTTGCGCCGCTTGTTCTGGCTTCAACGCTGGAAACGGTTCATATGCAGTTTTTTAAACTGAACGTCTTCAGCACGTTTATTACGCCATTTTTCATTATCACCCTGTCCCGCCTGATTGCCCAGCTGCCGGAGCGCGGCGGGTGGCTCTCCGCGGGAGCTTTCGGCATCGTGTTCACCGCCTTTTCCATTCTTTTCTTTATCGATCGGACGCCTACGACCGGCTATCGCGCCGCGAGCGAACTGATTCGGGCCGAGGAGCGGCCTGGAGACCTCGTCTATGTTCCCCAGCAGTCGATGTTCTGGGGCATAGCACGCTACATGGGAACAGATCGCCATGGCTGGCAGCTTCGGGTCGCGCCCCAGCTTACTGATCAATGGAAGCGCATGTACGATCGCGCGGGGAGGAGGGTGGTTGCCTTCTTCGATCTCGAACCCCAAACCCAGATTTTGATGTCCAAGATCGGGCTGCCCCTGCTGGTGGGCAACCAATCGCTTGCAACTGCCGCGGCGGCTCACCGGGTGTGGCTGATAACCTACCCGCGGCGAGATCTTCCGGCAGGTTTTCCACCGGCAACGATCGGCAGGCTGGTGTCAGGGCCCGTCAAACGCATTGGGTTTCTGCAGATCCGGTTATACCAGCCGGCCGAGTAAGCGGCCGCGGCGCCACGGGGATATGCAATGCTTGCGGCGATGATGGTTGCCGAATGGTGCCGAAAAGCCGGGAGATCATAGCGGTTGCCTATGCATCCGCGGTAGCCGCTACCCGGCCGCCTCCGACACCATGGATGAGACTTCGCGGGGGTGGTGGTCGGCGGGTTCGCCGAGCACGCGCCAGGCGCCGCCCTGCAGGATCTCGCTCGGGCGGAAGCGGGCCTTGTAGGCCATCTTGCGGCTCTCCGGCACCCAGTAGCCGAGATAGACATAGGGCAGGCTGCTCGCCCGCGCGCGCTCGATGAGCCAGAGGATCGAGTAGGTGCCGAGCGAGCGGCGGTCGTAATCGGGCAGGAAGAAGGAATACACCGCTGACAGCCCGTCGCCGAGCCGGTCGGTCAGGCAGGCGGCGACGAGGCGCTCATCGGCGTCGCGGAACTCGGCCATGAAGGTGTCGATCGGCGTGTCCTCGACCATGGCACGGTAGTCGTAGAAGCTCATCGTCGCCATGTCGCCGTCGCCGTGGCGGGCCTGCTGGTAGCTCTGGAAGAGCTGGTACTGCTCCGCGGTGGCGCGCGCCGGCATCTCGAAGCCGTCCATCCCCGCATTGGCGCGCGCGATGCGGCGCAGCGTGCGGTCGGGCTGGAAATCGGCCACCGGAATGCGGATCGGCACGCAGGAATTGCAGCCCGGGCAGACCGGCGCATAGGCGATGTTGTGGCTGCGGCGGAAGCCGGCGCGCGAGAGGCGGTCGTGCAGATGGTCGGCCTCGGGGCCGCTCACCTCGGTCACCACCTTGCGCTCGGTGCGCCCGGCCACGTACGGGCATGGCAGCGGCGCCGTGGTGTAAAAGAATTGCGGGCGGCGCGGCGACTTGTAGCTCATGCGGCGGCGGTGCCTCCGGGCGGGGCGGTTCCCGACGGCATGTTCCAGAAGGCGGGCGGCGGGGTCAACGGGGTGTGCAGGGCGCGGGCGCGGATCACCACCAGATCCGCCAGCATGTCGTGGAACGCGCGGTGGCGCACCGATACCAGCGTGACGGCGAGCCAGAACCAGCCCAGCGCGATGGTGGCGTAGAACAGCAGAGCGTAGGCCAGCGCCTGCAGCGGCGTCGGCCGGCCCAGATCGTCGTTGCGGCGCACCCGCAGGCCGAGCAGCGCCTGCCCCGGCGTCGCCGTCAGCGGGCTCGCCACGAACAGCCAAGTGTAGAGCAGCGGGATGAAGGGCAGCACCCCGAACAGAGGGAAGCCGAACCCCAGCGTCAGCACGCCGAAGACCAGGCAGAAGCTCCACACCGCGCTGCACAGCATCGCCACCAGCAGCAGATCGAGGAACCAAGCGAAAATGCGCCGGCTGATCACGCCGCGCGTCAGCAGGTCGTCCTGCAGCAGTGCCAGTCCGGCCTGGTTGGGCGTGAAGATCATGGCCGCGTTCCTTGTGGTACGAGATGGATGCTGGCCGAGATATGGGTGGGCTTCGGCCCCAATGTCAGTGTGCCACCTTCGCGCCAGCGTTGCAGGAAATTCCACGCATGGGCGCGCAGCGGATTGCCGGACTGGCCGGGCGCCACCACGAAGCGGCTGCGGTTGAGGTCGGCGAGGTCGTAGACCCCGCGATATTCCGCGCCGTGCACCGCCGCATACGAGAAGGCGGCCATGTCCCCGCGGAACAGGGTGGTGCCGTCGCCCGGCACCTCCACCCGTGCCTCGGTGAACGGGCGCAGCCAGGCGATGCGCGCGAGGAAGGGGTGGGCGAACACGGCGCGGTGGGCGTCGCCCCAGCGCCAGGTCGCGGGGTCGGTGCCGTGGCGCGCGGCGAGGCCGGCCATGCTCGTCGCCAGGCTGGCGCTGAGCATCGGGCCGCAATCGCCGCCGCAGCGCGCCTCGCCGCCGGGTGCCAGGGCCGCGGCCACCATTTCGAGGCCGGGCGTCGCCGCCGAGTCGGCCAGGTGCAGCCGGGCCAGCAGGGCCGCGCGGAAGGCGCGCATCCAGGCATTGAAGATGAGCGGCTGGGGCAGGGCCGCCTCCATCGCGCCATGCCACCCGCCGAGCAGGCCGAGCGCGGCGCGGCTCGGCGCGTCGGAGGGCGTCACCTGGCGCAGGCGGGGCAGCACGTCGCGGGCGAAGACGCTGACATCGTCCACCTGCATCGCGGCGAAGCCGGCCACGGTCTGGCGCGGGGATTTGTCGAGCAGCGCGCGCATGCGGCGTGCGCGCCAGTCGGCGAACCAGTCGCGCCCTAGGAAGACCGGAAAATCAGCAGGCGCCACGCGCTCATTGCCGTTCGCCAGCCGGCCGCTCTCGGGTGCGACGATGTGCGGCAGCATGCCGCCGCTGGCCCAGCCGGTCCAATCATGGCTGCCATCGGCGCCGGGGGCGGGCAGGGCGCCGTCGCCGGATTTGCGGATCGGCACGCGGCCGGTGACGAAGAGCGCGATGCGGTGACGGTCGGCCACCATCAGGTTCTGCACCGGCGAGGTGATGGCCGCCGCCGCCCGCCCGGCCGCGGCGACGTCGCGCGCCTGGTTCAGCGCCTCGAGGCCGGCCGCGGCGGTGTCGCCTGGGGCGAGGTTGGCCATAGCGACGGCGAGGATCGGGCCGGCGGGATCGACCAGATCGCTGATCACCGGCCCGTGGCGGGTCTCGCGCACATGCAGGATGTCGTCAGGCCGGCCGCGCACATGGATCACCTCGGTGCGGGTCAGGAACGGGCGGGGGCCGCCCGGCGTCAGGTACTGGCCGGCGCCGGCCGGGGTTTCGACGAAGATGTCCTGCACATCCGCCCCGGTGGAGGTGAAGCTCCAGGCGATATGGGCGTTGCGGCCGAGCACCAGGAAGGGAATGCCCGGCGCGGTGGCGCCGGCCAGCACCGCGCCGGGCAGGTCGATGCGGGCCAGGTACCAGATCCCCGGCATGCCGAAGCCGAGATGCGGGTCGCCGGCGAGCAGCGGCGCGCCGGTGGCCGAGTGCGCGCCATCGACCGCCCAGGCATTGCTCGCCGTCCGCGGCAGGGTGAAGCGGGCGGGGAAGCGCGGCAGCAGGGCGGCGAGCCGGGCGGCGGTGGGCGCGAGCGCGGGATCGAGCCGCGCCTCCGGATGGCCGGGGCCGCCGCCGGGCGGCCAGAGGTCGAGGATGGCCTCTGGCGTCATGCGGCCGGCAAGGGCGGCGCGGGCGAGTTCGGTGCGCCAGTTCTCCGAGAGGTACAGCCCCATCGTCTTGGCCCAGAGCAGGCAGTCCAGCGCCGTCCACGGACGGGGGGCGCCGAGGGCGATGAATTCCGGGGCGGCGAAGCGGCCGCGCAGCGCGATCCAGGCATTCACCCCGCGCGCATAGGCGTCGAGCAGCGCGCGGGTGGAGGCGGGCAGGGCCGCGAGATCGGCCTGCGCGCTCCGCCGCAGGCCGAGCGTGCGCATCAGCCGGTCCAGCGGCAGCGTCGCCGGTCCGGCAAGTTCCGAGAGCGTGCCGGACGCGCCGCGGCGCATCAGATCCATCTGGAACATGCGCGCGCGGGCGTGCAGGAAGCCGAGGGCCGCGGCGGCATCCGCGGCATCGGCCGCACGGATCCGCGCCACGCCGTCCTCATCGAGCGTGATGGCGACCGGGGCGGCGAGGCCCGGGATGGCGGCGGTGCGGTCGCCGCCCGGCAGCGCCCACCACAGCAGCCCGCCCACCACTCCGGCCGCCAGCACCGCCAGCAGCAGCACGCCCGCGATCAGCCGGCGCAGGAGGCGGGGCATGGCGGCGGGCGGCTCAGTCGGCCGGCGGCAGGTCGAGGCGCACGGTGTCGGCATCCCCGGCGACGGCCGGGAAGCGGCGCAGCACCGCGGGATCGTGGCCGGGAATGATGTGGTCCGGCCCGTCGGCCAGGCGCTCGCAGGTCAGCCAGCCTTCGATCATGTCCTCCAGGCTGTGCAGCAGCACGAAGGGGCTGCGGGCGCGGATATTGTGCCAGAAATGCGTGGCGTCGCTGGCCAGCACCACCCAGCCGCGGGCCGTCGGCACGCGCAGGATCTGCTGGCCCTTGGAATGCCCGCCGACCAGGTGCAGCGTGATGCCGGGCGCGATTTCGGCGGTGCCGGCGTGGAAGGCGACGCGTTCGGCGAAGACATGGCGCACCGCCTGCGTCACGTGCTCGACATCGAAGGGCCGCCGCATCGGCTCGTGGCACATGCAGCGGCCGGTGCAATAGGCCATCTCGGCCTCCTGCACGTGAAAGCGGGCGCGCGGAAAATCCGCCCAGTTGCCGGCATGGTCCCAGTGCATGTGGCTGATCACCACATCCTCCACCGTCTCCGGCGCGATGCCGATGCCGCGCAGCGCGTCGATCGGCGAGCGCAGCCAGACGCGGTTGCGCCGCACGGCCGAGGCCGCGTCGAAGCCGGTGTCGAGCACGATGGTGCGGCCGTGCCCGCGCACCGCCCAGACGAAGAAATCGAGCGGCATGGGCGCTGCGTGATCATCGGGGAAGATCAGGTTGCTGCCTTGCGTGCGGTCGGCGAAATGGGCGTAGCGCAGGGCGAAGACCTCGTACTGCGGCGCGGTCCCGGTCGGTGTTGTCATCGTGGATGTCGTCATCGCGGGTCTCGTCATCGGGCGGCCTCCGATCATGGCATTTGCCAATCCATGCCAGCTTGTCGTGGTGCCTGACAATGCCTAGGCTTTGCAGGAAACACGGAGGACAGGTGCATGGCCAGGAAGCCCGCCGCGAAATTGCGCAAGGAATTCGACACGCCGGCCTTCGCCAAGGGGCTGGCGGTGCGCCGCGCCGTGCTGGGTGGCGCCTATGTCGATGCCTCGGTGGCCGGGGCGTCGGATTTCATGGTCGATTTCCAGAAGATGGTCACCGAATATTGCTGGGGCGAGGTGTGGACGCGCCCGGGGCTCGACCGCAAGCAGCGCAGCATGTTGAACATCGGCATGCTGACCGCGCTGAACCGGCCGAACGAGCTGCGCCTGCATCTGCGCGGAGCGCTGAACAACGGCGTGACGCGCGACGAGATCAAGGAGATCTTATTGCAGACATGCATCTATTGCGGCATCCCCGCCGGACTCGACGCGTTCAAGATCGCCAATGAGCTGTTCCGCGAGATCGATGGCTCCGCCGCCAAGGCCGGCGAATGACCGACAAGCCCGTCATCGGCTTCGTCGGCATCGGCAATATGGGCTGGCCGATGGCGGCCTGCCTGCTGCGCGCCGGCTACGGGCTCAATGTCGCCGATGCGCGCCGTGTGCAGGCGGATAATTTCGTCCAGCAGACGGGCGGCTTCGCGCCGGACAGCCTGCGCGAGCTTGCGGCGCTGTCGGACATCGTCATCACCATGCTGCCGACCAGCGCCATCGTCGCCGACGTGCTGGCCGATGGGGCGGACCATCTGCTCGCCGGCCTCAAGCCCGGCAGCGTGGTGATCGACATGACATCGGGCCTGCCGGCGGTGACGCAGGCGCTGGCGCGGCGGGTCGCCGCGGCCGGCGGCGTGCTGGTCGATGCTCCGGTTTCCGGCGGGGTCAAACGCGCGGTGAGCGGCGAGCTTGCGATCATGACCGGCGGCGACGCGGCGACGCTCGCGCGCGTGCGCCCGGTGCTGGAGGCGATGGGCGGCACCATCCTGCAT
>JAGXAV010000130.1 GCA_018971455.1 Rhodospirillales bacterium | reverse complement strand
CCAGGCGCGGCCCGCCGCCCGCGCGATGGCCGCGCGCGTGGCCGGAGGCATGGGGTGGGTGGCGCAGAAGCCGGCGAGAAGCCGCTCCAGAACCTCGCCGAGCCGGGCGAGCGTGGCGCGGTCGGTCGCCGGGTGGCGCTCGGAGAGGTGCCAGATCACCAGCCGCGCCGCCTCGCCGGCGGCGGGACCGAACCAGGGCGTGCAGGCTTCGGCCAGCACGTCCACCGCCATGGCGACCAGCGCCGCGCCCTGGGCGTGGGACGCGTTGGTGGCGTGCCAGCGGTAGATCGTCAGCACCTCTTCCAGCCGGGCGATCTCGCCGACGCGCAGGAGGCGGTGATAAAGATCGAAATCATCGGCCGGGGCGCGGTCGGCCCGCATGAACGCGCCGAGCGCGCGCACCGCCGATGTACGTAGCATGACCGAGGAATAGGTCAGCGGGTTGTCGATATGCAGCAGCCAGCGCATCAGCGAGGGCGGGGCGCCCCCGGCATGGCCGCTGGCGCGCTCGCGGCCGCCCTCGCGGATGCTGATGTCGCTGCCGACCAGCACGATTCCGGGGGTGCGCTCCAGATAGGCGAACTGGGCGGCGAGGCGCCCGGGCAGGCTGATATCGTCATGGTCCAGGGCCGCGACATAGGGCGCGCGGCAGGCGGCAAAGCCGAAATTGCGGGCGCCGGCGATGCCGAGATTGTGCGGCGGGCGCAGGACGCGCAGGCGCGGATCGGCGATGGCGGTCAGGATGGCCGGGGTGTCGTCGGTCGATCCGTCATCGATCACGACGAGTTCGAAATCGGAGAAATCCTGCGCCAGGATGCTGGCGATGCTCTCGGCGATGAAGCCCGCGCCGTTCCAGGTCGTCATCAGCACGCTGACGCGGGGGGGGGCGGTGGTGTCTGGCATACGACGCCCGGAGCCTAGTCATCGCGCCTGGTCTTGGCAAACTGTCACAACACTGAAATCATACCGCGAACCGGCGGGTTGCGGCTGCCCCGCTCGTCCGCAAGCCGGCCGCTTCGGCAGGAGGCGACATGTCCGATACATCCCAGGCCCGCCGCGTGGTGGTGGCCGCCTATCTGGGCTGGACGCTCGATGCGTTCGATTTCTTCATCCTGATCTTCGTGCTCCAGGATATCTCCAAGACCTTCGGCGTCAGCATCACCTCGGTGACGGTGGCGATCACGCTGACGCTGGCGATGCGGGCGCTCGGCGCCTTTATCTTCGGCCAGCTCGCCGACCGGTTCGGGCGGCGGCCGCTGCTGATGGCCAACGTGCTGTGCTTCTCGGCCCTCGAATTCGCCTCCGGCCTGGCGCCGACGCTGTTCAGCTTCATGATCCTGCGTGCCCTGTTCGGCATCGCCATGGGCGGCGAGTGGGGCATCGGCAGTTCGCTGACGATGGAGACCATTCCGCCGAAGTGGCGCGGCTGGGTCTCCGGGCTGCTTCAATCGGGCTACCCGTCGGGCTATTTCCTGGCCACCATCGTGTTCGGCGTGTTCTACCCGCTGGTCGGCTGGCGCGGCATGTTCATGATCGGCGCGGCGCCGGCGCTGCTGGTACTCTATATCCGCCGCAATGTGCCGGAGAGCCCGGACTGGCGGGCCCGGGCGGCCGAGCGGCGCGGCCAGCCCGGCATCGGCACGGTGCTGAAGAACCATCTCGGCCTGACCATCTACGCCGTTGTCATGATGATGGCCTTCAACTTCTTCAGCCATGGCACGCAGGATCTCTATCCCAGCGCCTTCCTCGGCGTGCAGCATAAATTCTCGCACGCCACCATCACCAACATCGCGCTGATCTACAATGCCGGGGCGATCATCGGCGGCATTGCGTTCGGCGCGCTGTCGCAGGTGATCGGGCGGCGGGTGACGATCGTGCTGGCGGCGCTGCTGTCGCTGCCGGTGCTGCCGCTCTGGGCGTTTTCGGACTCGCCGGTCATGCTCGGGCTCGGCGCCTTCCTGATGCAGATCTGCGTCCAGGGCGCGTGGGGCGTCATTCCGGCGCATCTGAACGAGCTCTCGCCGCCGGCGATCCGTGCCACCTTCCCGGGCGTCGTCTATCAGCTCGGCAATTTCCTCGCCTCCTACAACGCCACACTGCAGGCCGGTATCGGCGAGCGCATGGGCCATAACTACAGCTGGGCGCTGGCCGGCGTCGCCGGCACGGTCGCGGTGCTGATCGCGCTGCTGGTTGGCTTCGGCGTGGAGGCGCATGACGTGGCGATGACCGGCGAGGCCACGCCGCCGGCCGCGTAGGGACCGATCAGCCGGGCCCTGGCTGGCGTCGCCTGACCAGCCAGCAGCCCAGCGAGGCGACGGCGAGCCCGCCGATCGTCACCGGGCCCAGCCGCTCGCCGAGCACAGCCCAGGCGAGCAGGGCGGCAACGCCGGGCACCAGGTAGAAATTGGCGGTGGTGCGCGCCGCGGTGCCGCGCGTCAGCATGACGAAATAGAGCGCCATGCCGCCCAGCGACACGCCGGCCACGTTCCAGGCGATGGCGGCGATGGCGCCGGGGCTCCAATGCGCGCGCGGGTGTTCGAAGGCCAGCATGCCGAGCAGGCAGACGATGGCCGAGGCGGTGAACTGCACCGCCGCGTTGGGCAGCATCGGCACGCCGCGGCAGAAGCGGCCGAAATACAGCGTGCCGGCGCACAGGCTGAGCACGCCCGCCGTGGTCAGCAGCAGCCCGCCCAGTTCGACCGTGCTGCGCGTGGCGGCCAGGCCCACGATCATCACCACCCCGGTCATGCCGAGAAGGAGGCCGAGCCATTGCCGGGGCGCCAGGCGCTCGCCTAGCAGCCGGCTGGCCAAGAGGGCGGTGAGGAGCGGGTTGAGGGTCTGGACGAGGGCGATCGGAGCCGCCTGGATGTGCGTCATCGCGACATGGGCGGTCATCAGCAGCACGGCGTTGATCAGCACCCCGGCCACTGCGCAATGCAGCCAGCGGCCGCGCAGCACGTGCCAGGGCCGCCGCAGCACCACCATGGCGCCGACCAGGACAACGGCGCAGACCACCATGCGCAGCGCGACGAAGAGCAGCGGGGTGATGTGGTTGAGCCCGACCCTGGCGGCGATGAAGGAGGAACTCCAGAGCAGCACGAAGGCCAGCGGCGCCACGCGGTCGAGCAGCCTGGGCGGCATGTTTTCCTACTTTCGAGGGCGGCGGCGAGGCTAGCCGCCCGCTTTCCCGGCGGCAATCCGGGTTGCCGGGCTGCACCCGGGGCGATAGGGTGCGCCCCCGCACAAATCGCCGGAATGTCATTATGCACCTGACCGCCGACCGCCTCGACCGCATCAGCCCGAGCCAGACGATCGCCATCTCGACCAAGGCGCGGGCGCTCAAGGCCGAGGGCCGCGACATCATCAGCCTGTCCGCCGGAGAGCCGGATTTCGACACCCCGCAATTCGTCAAGGACGCGGCGATCGCGGCGATCCAGGCGGGCGAGACGAAATACACCGACGTCTCCGGCACCATGGCGCTGCGCAAGGCGGTCGCCGAGAAGTTCCGGCGCGACAGCGGGCTCGACTACAAGCCGGAAGAGATCATCGTCTCCACCGGCGGCAAGCAGGTGATCTTCAATGCCATGGTCGCCACGCTGAACAAGGGCGACGAGGCGATCATCCCGACGCCATGCTGGGTGAGCTACCCGGACATCGTGACGCTGGCCGACGGCACGCCGGTCTTCGTGCCGTGCGGGCAGAATAACGGCTTCAAGCTGCGCGCCGAGGATCTGGAGGCGGCGATCACGCCGAAGACCAAGTGGTTCTTCCTCAACAATCCCTGCAACCCGACCGGCGCGGCCTATTCGGCCGCCGAGCTGCGCGCCATCTGCGACGTGCTGCTGCGGCATCCGGATGTGTGGATCTTCACCGATGACATCTACGAAAAGCTCGCCTATGACGGGTTCAAGCCGGCCACCATCGTCGAGGTGGAGCCGCGGCTGCGCGAGCGCACGCTGACGATGAATGGCTGCTCCAAGGCTTATGCCATGACGGGCTGGCGCATCGGCTTCGCCGGCGGGCCGCTTGCCTTGATCAAGGCGCTCGACAAGCTGCAATCGCAATCGACCTCGAACACCTCCTCGGTCTCGCAGGCCGCGGCCCTGGCGGCCCTGAAGGGGCCGCAGGATTTCATCGGCGAGATGGTTGGCGTCTATCGCGAGCGGCGCGACCTCGTGGTGGACATGCTCAATGCCGCGCCGGGCATCAGCTGCCACAAGCCCGAAGGCGCGTTCTACGTCTTCCCCTCAGTGCATGGCTGCATTGGCAAGACCAGCCGCAAGGGTGCGAAGATCACCGACGATGAGAGCTTCGTGCTCGCCCTGCTCGACGAGGAGGGGGTGGCCGCGGTGCATGGCGCGGCCTTCATGTATCCGGGCCATTTCCGCATCAGCTACGCAACGGACACGGAGAGTCTGAGCGAGGCCTGCACCCGGATCCAGCATTTCTGCCAAGGGCTGCACTGACGCATGCCGGCCCTCGCCAGCCGCCTCGACCGGGTGAAGGTCGCGGCCACCGTCGCCATGACCATCAAGGCGCGCACCCTGCGCGAGCAGGGCATCGACGTCGTCCAGCTCACCATCGGCGAGCCGGATTTCGCCTCGCCGCCGCACGCCATCGAGGCCGCCCACCAGGCCGCGCTGGCCGGCGAGACGAAATATCCGCCGCAGGATGGCACGCGGCGTTTGAAGGAGGCGGTGCAGCGCAAGTTCCGGCGCGATCGCGAGCTGGAATACGCGCTCGATGAGATCATGGTCGCCAATGGCGGCAAGCAGGTGATCTTCGACGCCATGATGGCGACCATCGACGATGGCGACGAGGTGGTGATCCCGGCGCCGTACTGGGGCGCCTATCCGCTGATGAGCCGGCTGGTCGGCGGCGAGCCGGTCTTCGTCGCCTGCCCGCAGAACAATGGCTTCAAGCCGCGCCCCGAGGATATCGAGGCGGCGATCACGCCGCGCACCAAATGGCTGATGCTGAACTCGCCGAACAACCCGACCGGGGCTGCATTGTCGCGCGACGAGCTGGCCGCGCTGGCCGCCGTGATGCGCCGCCATCCGCATGTCTGGATCATGTGCGACGACATGTACGAACACCTGGTCTATGGCGATTTCGCCTATGACACGCTGGCCGCAGTGGCGCCTGACCTGCGCGAGCGCATCCTGACGGTGACTGGTGTTTCCAAGACCTATGCCATGACCGGCTGGCGCATCGGGTTCTGCGCCGGGCCGAAGCCGCTGATCCGCGCCATGGTCAACATGCAGGGCCAGGCCACGGCCGGCGTGTCGAGCATCGGCCAGGCCGCGGCGGCGGCGGCGCTGGACGGGCCGCAGGAGCTGGTGGCCGCGCAGGCCGCGCAATACCGCGCGCGGCGCGACTTCGTGGTGGATGCGCTGAGCGCCATGCCGGGCGTTTCCTGCCATCGTCCGGAAGGCGCGTTCTACGTCTATCCCAACATTGCCGGCTGTCTCGGCCGCACCACCAAGGCGGGCACGCGTATCGAGACGGATGAGGATTTCGCCCTCGCCCTGCTCGACGAGGCGCATGTCGCGCTGGTGCATGGCGCGGCCTTCGGCATGAGCCCCTATCTGCGCATCAGCTACGCCACCGATATGGCGAGCCTGGAGAAGGCGATGGCGCGCATGGCCGGGTTCACCGCCGCGCTGGCGTGAGCGCGCCCGCCCCCCTGCGCGCCGGACGAGACGCCGACGCGGACGGCTTCATCGCCCTGATCACCGCCTGCTGGGCGGAGTATCCCGGCTGCGTGATGGATCTGGACGGCGAGAATCCCGAATTGCGGGCGTTGGCCACCTATTATGCGGGCAAGGGCGGCGCGCTATGGGCGGCCGAGCAGGCGGGCCGGGTGGTCGGCATGGTCGCGACCAAGCCGCTCGGCGATGGCTCGTGGGAGTTGTGCCGGATGTACGCGGCGGCGGAGACCCGCGGAAGCGGCCTCGCGCAGACCCTCATCGCGGCGGCCGAGGGACATGCCCGCTCGCACGGCGCGACGGCGATGAAGCTGTGGACCGACACGCGCTTCGATCGCGCCCATCGCTTCTACGAGAAATGCGGCTACCTGCGCGACGGGCCGATCCGCGCGCTCGACGACGTTTCCCACTCCATCGAGTTTGCCTACGCCAAGCCGCTCGCCGGCGTCGTGGTCAAACGCCTCGATGCGGCAGGCGCCGCCTCGGCCGAGCGCGCGCTGGCCGGAGTGTTGCTTGCCTGCAACGAGGCTGACGGGGCGGCTTCCTTTCTGCCGCCACTGGCCGAGCCGGCGGCACGCGCGTTCTGGCGGCGATCGGCGAGCGAGGTGGCCCTGGGCCAGCGGGTGCTGCTGGTGGCCTGGGCCGACGGCGCGCTCGCGGGCACGGTCATGCTCGATCTC
>JAGXAV010000129.1 GCA_018971455.1 Rhodospirillales bacterium | reverse complement strand
CGATCGCGCTCGGCGTCATCGGCATCCTGTTCCTCTTCGGCCGCAAGGCGCTGGCGGGGCAGTTGCAGGCCTCCGAGCTGCTCGGCGCGGGCGGCGTGGTGGTCGGCTGCCTGTGCTACAGCTTCGGCTCCGTACTGGCCCGCCCGCTGATGCGCAGCCTGTCGCCGGCCGACGTGGCTGGCGCGACGAATCTCATCGGCGGCCTCGTTCTGCTGGTGCTGTCGCTGGCCTTCGAGCCGGGGGCGCGGACCGCGCTCGCCGGCCAGTGGGGGTTTGCCGCCTGGTCGGCCTGGCTGTTCCTGCTGCTGCCCGGCTCGCTCGGCGCCACCATCATCTATTTCTTCCTGATGCGCGACTGGGGCGCCAGCCGCACCGGCAGCTACGCCTTCGTCTCGCCGATCATCTCGGTGCTGCTCGGCATGGTCGTCCTCGGCGAACAGGTCGGCCCCTTCGAGGTGTTCGGCATGCTCCTGATGCTGGCCGCCGCCGGCATCGTCCTGCGCTGGCGCTGAGCCCGCCCGGCACCATCATCCCGCCACCGCGCCGCTTTCATCGGCATCCAGCTTGAAGGCCGCCGCCATCAGGGCGCGGGTATAATCGGCCTGTGGGGCGGCGAACATCGCCGCCGCCGGGCCCTCTTCCACCACCTGCCCGTGGCGCATCACCACCACCCGGTGCGCGAGTGCGCGCACCACCCGCAGATCGTGGCTGATGAACAGGTAGCCCAGCCCATGATCGCGCTGCAGCCGGCGCAGCAGGTCCACGATCTGCGCCTGGACCGACATGTCGAGCGCGCTGGTCGGCTCGTCGAGCACGACGAAGCGCGGCTTCAGCACCATGGCGCGGGCAATGGCGATGCGCTGGCGCTGCCCGCCGGAGAATTCGTGCGGATACCGCCCGGCGCAGGACGGGTCGAGCCCGACCTCCGCCAGCACGGCCGCCACCGCGGCCTCGCGCGCCGCGCGGTCCAGCTCCGGCGCGTGCACCGCCAGCCCCTCGGCGACGATCTCGCCCACCGCCAGGCGCGGCGAGAGGCTGCCGAACGGATCCTGGAAGACGATCTGCATGTCGCCGCGCAGCCGGCGCAGCGCCTGCTTCTCCAACCCCGCCAGATCGGCACCGTCGAAGCGGATCTCCCCCTCCGCCGCCACCAGGCGCAGCAGCGCATACCCCATGGTGGACTTGCCGGAGCCGCTCTCGCCGACCAGCCCCACCGTCTCCCCCGCATGCACCCGCACCGACACGCCATCGACCGCGCGCACATGCCCGACCACCCGCCGCAGAACGCCGCGACGGATCGGGAAATGCACCTTCACCTGCTCCGCCCTGACCAGCGGCGGCGCCGGGGCCGGCGCCGGCAACGGCATCCCCTGGCGCTCGGCGGCGATCAGCGCACGGGTGTAGGCATGGGTGGGGGCGGCGAAGATCTCCCCCGCCGGCCCGCTCTCCACCACCCGCCCGCCCTGCATCACGCAAACCCGGTCGGCATAGCGGCGGACGATCGAGAGATCATGGCTGATGAGCAGCAGCGCGAGCCCGCGCGCCGCCTTTTCCGCCGCCAGAAGCTTGAGGATCTGCGCCTGGATGGTGACGTCCAGCGCCGTCGTCGGCTCATCGGCGATCAGCAGGGCGGGGTCGTTGGCAAGCGCGATGGCGATCATCACGCGCTGGCGCTGGCCGCCGGAAAGCTGGTGGGGAAACGCCTCGAAACGGCCCTCGGCATCGGCGAACCCCACCTCGGCGAGCAGGGCGATCGCCTGCGCGCGGGCCTCGGCGGGCGGGCAGCGGCGGTGCAGCTGGATCGCCTCGATCACCTGCCCCCCGATCCGCCCGAGCGGATTGAGGCTGGTCATCGGCTCCTGGAACACCATGCCGGCGACGCCGCCGCGCAGCCGGCGCAACGCCCGCGGACCGGCGCCGAGAACCTCCTGCCCGTCCAGCGTCACCCGCCCCGCGCAGACCGCCCCCGGCGGCAGCAATTGCAACACCGACAGCGCCGTCATCGATTTGCCGGAGCCGCTCTCGCCGACCAGCGCCAGCGTCTCGCCCCGCTCGAGGGTGAAGGACACGCCATCCACCACGCGCTGGGCGCCGAAGGCGACGGAGAGATCGGCAACCGCGAGCAGGCTCATCGTCCCGCCTTGCGCGGATCGAACGCGTCGCGCACCGCCTCGCCGATAAAGATCAGCAACGTCAGCAATCCGCCCAGCACGACGAAGGCGGTAATGCCGAGCCACGGCGCCTGCAAATTGTCCTTGCCCTGGTTGACCAGCTCGCCCAGCGAGGGCGAGCCGGGCGGCAGGCCGAAGCCGAGGAAATCGAGACTCGCCAGAATGGTCACCGAGCCCGACAGGGTGAAGGGCAGGAAGGTCAGCGTGGCCACCATCGCGTTGGGCAGGATATGGCGCCACATCACCGCGATGTCCGACACGCCGAGCGCCTTGGCGGCGCGGACATATTCCAGATTGCGCCCGCGCAGGAACTCCGCGCGCACCACGCCGGTGAGGTTCATCCAGCTGAACAGCAGCAGAAAGACCAGCAGCACCCAGAAGCTCGGCGTGATGATGCTGGCGAGGATGATCAGCAGGTAGAGCTGCGGCATGCCGGACCAGATCTCGATGAAGCGCTGGAACAGCAGGTCGGTCAGCCCGCCGCGGAACCCCTGTATGGCGCCGGCGGCCACCCCGATCATCGAGGAGATGAGGGTCAGCGTGAAACCGAACAGCACCGAAAGCCGGAAGCCGTAGATGACGCGCGCCAGCACGTCGCGCGCCTGATCGTCGGTCCCCAGCAGGTTGCGCCAACTCGGCGGTGCGGGGGCCGGCACCGGCAGGCGGTTCACCACGGTGTCGTAATGGAATGGCACCGCGGGCCACACCATCCATCCCTTCGCCCGGATCGCCGCCTGCAGGGCGGGGTCCGAATAATCCGCCTCGGTCGGCATGAAATCCGCCCCGAAGCGGTCTTCGCTGATGTCCTGAACCACCGGAAAATACCAGTGGCCGTCAAAGCGAATGACCAGCGGGCGATCATTGGCGATGAACTCGGCGAACAGCGTCAGGCCGAACAGAACGAGAAAGATCCACAATGACCAGAAGCCGCGCCGGTGCGCGCGGAACACCGCCAGCCGGCGCCTGGTGAGCGGCGAGAGGCGCATGCTCACCTGGCCTCGAAATCGATGCGCGGATCGACGATGGTGTACATCACGTCGCCGACGATCTGCATCAGCAAGCCGAGCAGAGTGAAGATGTAGAGCGTGCCGAACATCACCGGATAGTCGCGCTGGATGGCGGCGTTGAAGCCGAGCAGCCCCAGCCCGTCCAGCGAGAAGATGATCTCCACCAGCAGGGCCGAGGAGAACAGGATGCTGATGAAGGCGGCCGGAAACCCGGCAATGATCAGCAGCATCGCGTTGCGGAAAACGTGGCGGTAGAGGATGCGCGTCTCGCTCGCACCCTTGGCGCGAGCCGTCACCACATACTGCTTGCGGATTTCCTCCAGGAAGCAGTTCTTGGTCAGCATGGTCAGGCTGGCGAAGCCGCCGACCACCATGGCGATGGTCGGCAGCACCATGTGCCACAGATAATCCCCGGCGCGGGCGGCGAAGCTCCAATGCGCCGAATCCATGCTGGTCAGGCCGCGCAGCGGGAACCACTGCACGAAGCTGCCGCCGGCGAACAGAACCACCAGCAGAATGGCGAGCAGGAAGCCCGGCACCGCGTAGCCCACCAGCACCGCCGCACTGGTGGCGACGTCGAAGCGGCTGCCGTCGCGCACCGCCTTGGCGATGCCGAGCGGGATGGACACGAAATAGACCAGCAGCGTGGACCACAGCCCGAGCGAGACCGAGACCGGCATCTTCTGCAGGATCAGCCCGATCACCGAGCGGTCGCGGAAGAAGCTGCGGCCGAAATCGAAGCGCAGATAATCGCGCAGCATGTGCGCGAAGCGCACCGGTGCCGGCTTGTCGAAGCCGAACATGCGCTTGATGTCGGCCACCACATGCGGATCGAGCCCGCGCGCCCCGCGATACAGCGCCGCATCCCCGCCCATCGCCTCGGCCGCCCCCTGGCCCGAGATGCGCCCGCCCACCTGCCCGTGCCCCTTCAGCTCGGCGATCATCTGCTCCACCGGCCCGCCCGGCGCGAACTGCACGACGACGAAATTGATGGCGATGATGCCGAACAGCGTCGGGATCACCAGCAGCAGGCGGCGGACGAGATAGGCGGCCAATCTCGCGCTCCCGTCAGTCGCCGTTGTGGCGGGCTTTGTCCACCGCGGCGGCGCGGGCCTTGTCCACCCACCAGGCATCGAACACCAGCCCCGGCCGCACCTCGCCCGGCGGCCGGCCGAAACGGTCCCAGTAGGCCACGCGCACATCGGGAAAATACCATTGCGGAACCACATACCAGTTCCACAGCAGCACGCGGTCGAGGGCGTGGGTGGCGGCGAGCAGGTGCGCGCGATCCGGCGCATGCACCACATCGCCGACCAGCGCATCGATCACCGGGTTGCACACCCCCATCAGATTGTCCCCGCCCGTCTGTTTGGCGGCCGCGCAGCTCCAATCCCCGGTCTGCTCGTTGCCCGGGCTTTCGGATTGCCCGATGCCGACCACGGTCATGTCGAAATCATAGCTGTCCATCAGCCGCTGGTATTGCGCTGGATCAACCGTGCGCACATGCGCGGCGATGCCGAGCCGGGCGAGCGACTGCACATAGGGCAGGGCGACCCGCTCGAAGGCCGGCTGGGCGAGCAGTATCTCGAAGCTGAACGGCTGGCCTGCGGCATTGACGAGCCGGCGGTGCCGCACCGTCCAGCCCGCCTGCTCCAGCAGCTTCAGCGCCGCCATCAGTTCCGGGCGGTTGTTGCCGCTGCCATCGGTGACCGGCAGCTTGAACGGCTCGGTGAACAGGGCCGGGGGAAGCTGCGCGCGATACTGCGCCAGGAGATCGAGCTCGGCACCCTGCGGCACGCCGGAGGAGGCCAGCGTGCTGTTGCTGAAATAGCTCTCGGTGCGCGTATAGGCGCCGTAGAAGAGGTTGCGGTTGGCCCATTCGAAATCGAAGGCCAGCGCCAGCGCATGGCGCACCCGCACATCGGCGAAAAGCGGGCGGCGGGTGTTCATGCCGAAGCCCTGCATGCCGGTCGGCAGATGCTGGCGCAGCAATTCCTTCTTCACCAGGCCGCGCCGCACCGCCGGAAAATCGTAGGCGGTGGCCCATTCCTTGGCGATGTTCTCTTCGCGGAAATCGACCTGCCCGGCCTTGAACGCCTCGAAGGCGACGGTGGAATCGCGGAAATACTCGGTGCGGCGCACATCGAAATTGGCCAGGCCCCGCCCGGTCGGCAGGTCGCGCGCCCACCAGTTCTTCACACGGTCGAGCGCGATGGTGCGGCCGAACTCGAAATGGCCGACGCGATAGGGGCCCGAGCCGAGCGGCGGGTCGGTCAGCGGGCGGCTGAAATCGCGGCCCTTCCACCAATGCTCCGGCAGCACCGGCATCTCGCCGAGGATGGAGGGCAACTCGCGATTGGCGGCGGTCTTGAAATGGAACACCACGCGCAGCGGACCCGCCACCTCCACGCTGGCGACGCCGGCATAGTACAGCCGGTAGAATGGCCGGCCCTCCTTGCGCAGCGTCTCGAACGTCCAGGCAACGTCCTCGGCGGTGACCGGCGTGCCGTCGTTGAAATGCGCCCGCGGGGAAAGATTGAACGCCACCCACATGCGGTCGGCCGCGATATCGACGCTTTCGGCGAGATGCCCGTAGGCAGCCCCCGCCTCGTCGGCATTGCGCTGCAACAGCGTGTCCCACACCCGGCTCACATCGCCCGCCGCGGTGCCGCGCAGGATGAACGGGTTGAAGCTGTCGAATGTGCCGACCGCCGACAGCGTCACCTCGCCGCCCTTCGGCGCGTCGGGGTTCACATAGGGAAAATGGGTGAAACCGGCCGGCAGGGCGAGGCTGCCGAGCAGCGACAAGCCGTAGCTGTGGCTGGCCGCCGGCTGCGCCCGCGCGGCGCCGATCCCGGCCAGCAGCAGAATCAATGCAGCGAAGGCCCGCATCGGGCGTCTCCCCTTGGTGTCCCGGTCGATAGGGGCCACGCCGCGGGGGCAGCGGTCAAGCGGTCAGCAGATCGACCGCGGGCGCCAGCAGCGCCGGGTCGCCCACCGCCAGCGTATGCCCGTCGCTGTCGGCGGTCAGCACCCGTCCGTGCCAGTCGGTCAGCCGCCCGCCGGCTCCCTCCACCACCGGCACCAGCGCCGCCCAGTCCCACACCTTCATGGTCGCCTCGGCCACGATGTCGATCTGCCCGAGCGCGAGCAGGCCATAGGCGTAGCAATCGCCGCCGAAGCTGGTGCGCCGCACCGCCGCGCGCAGCTGGCGCCACTGCG
>JAGXAV010000128.1 GCA_018971455.1 Rhodospirillales bacterium | reverse complement strand
CAGCGCCGCGTCGGCGATGTTCACGCCCGGCCGCCCGGCAACCACGCCGCTCCGTGGCGCGGCGGCGCAGCCGGCCACCAGCAGCACGACCCCGAGCCACACGATCCGGTTCATGGATCTCTCCTTGAGGGATGTCCGTCATGGATGCATCGTTTTGAGCACCTGGACGACCGCCGGCCCCGCCACCACGAGAAAGACGCAGGGCAGGATGAAGACGATCATCGGCAAGGTCAGCAGCACCGGCAGCCGGGCGGCCTGCCCCTCGAAGCGCACCAGGGTCTCGTGGCGCTGTTCGGCCGAGAGGGCGCGCAATGCCTGGCTGAGCGGCGTGCCATATTGCATGGACTGCACCAGAAGAGCGCCCAGCCGGCGCAGGCTTTCGAGCCCGGTGCGCGTTCCGAGATTGAGCAGGGCTGCACGCGAATCGGCGTTCACCCGCATCTCGCGCCCCGTCTGCACCAGTTCGTCGGCGATGGCGCGATGGGCATGGCGGATCTCCACGCCGACCCGCTCGATGCTGGCTTCCAGCCCGAGCCCGGCCTGGCTGCAGATGACCAGCATGTCGAGCGCATCGGGCACGCCGCGCTCCAGGGCGGCGACGTAGCGCTTGCGGCGGCTGCGCACCACGTAATCCGGCGCGAGCATGCCGATGCCGCTTGCCACCGCCAGCTGTGCCGCCAGATAGGGCGGCTGCCAGCCCGTCAGCCGCGGCACCAGCGCCACCAGCAGCGGCAGCCCGGCCATCAGCAGCAGCTTGGTGCCGACGAACACGCCGACCCCGTTGCTGCCCTTGAAACCGGCCACCAGCAGCGTCTGCCGCAATTCCTCCATGGTGCGGGTGGAAAGCAGGCCGCTGCGCGCGATGCCATCGCCGACCCGGCCGACGACGCGCACCATTCCGTAGACCGCCGAGGCCACCTCCTCCTCCGCCGCGCCGCGCCCGCGATGGATCATGCGCAACCGCGCGAGCAGATGCTCCTCCCGTTGCAGCTGGCGCATGAGAAACCACGACACCGCGGCCAGAATCGCGAAATCCCCGATCAGGAAGGAGAGCATCGAGCCGGTCATGCCGCCATCCCGCTCATCGCAGGCTGCGCGCGATGATGCTGCGCATCACCAGAAGCCCGCTGACCAGCGACAGAATTGCCGCCGCCAGGACGTGCTGGCCGCTCGTCTCGTTGAACAGGCGGCCGATATAGGCCGGATTCATCACCGCCAAGGCGCCTCCGGAAACAAAGGGCAGCGCCGCCAGGATGACGATCGACGTCTTCGCCTCGGCCGCGAGCGCCGAGGCCCGCTGGCGCAGGGCAAGCCGCTTGCGCATCACATCGGCAAGGGTTTCGAGCGCCTCGCTCAGACCACCGCCGGTCTGGCTCTGCAAGGCGAGGGCGGTGGCGAAGAAGCGGTATTCCGCCAGCCCGTTGCGCTCCGCCAGGTCGTGCAGCGCATCGTCCAGCGTCATGCCGATTGCCAGTTGATCGTGCAGGCTGGCGAACTCGGTGCGGGTTGGCGGCAGCGCCTCGCGCGCCACCGTGCGAATGCCTTCGGCCAACGGAATGCCGACCCGCACGGATCGCACGATCATCGCCAACGCGTCGGGGAACTGGCGATACAGCGCGCCGCGCCGCCGGTTCTCGCTCCAGTTGAAGAAGGTCCGGCAGGCAAACACCCAGAGGATCGGCGTCAGCAGCAGCGCGATCGGGCCGAGCAGCAACGCGCCAAGCTCCGCCCCGGCGCGGCCGGCCAGCAATCCGCCGCTCAGCACGACCCACCAGCGCAGCGGGTAATGATCCTGCCGGGCGGGATGGAAGCCGAACAGCCGGGCCGCCAGCAGCGCGGTGCGCGCCAGCGGCCCGGCGATCGCCGCCGCGCTGCGGCCCATGATGGAGAGCGCGTTGACGCGGGCGTACGGCGCGGCCACGAGGTGCAGCCGGGCCGCCAGCATCCGTTCTCGACTCTGCGCCCGTAACAAGGCCAGCACGGCGCCGATCAGCCCGGCACAAAGCAGCGCCCCCACCATCACCACGCCAGCCGGCGCGATGGTCACGCCTCGGCCTCCTCGAGGGCCGACACCCAGGCCCGGTCGAGACCGAAATACGACAGGCGCTGATGGAAGCTCGGGCGCGCACGGCTGATGCGATAACGCCCGACCAGCCCGCCACCGAGATTCTCCCCGTCCACGGCAAAGGTGAAGACATCGTTGAGGATGACCGTGTCGCCTTCCTGGCCGCACACATCGGTCACCTGGATCACCCGCCGCCCGCCGTCACGCTGGCGCTCGACCTGCACGATGAGATCGACGGCCCCGACGATCTGCGTGCGGATGGATTGCGAGGGCAGGCCCATATTGCCCATTTGCACCATGTTCTCGATGCGCGTCAGCGCATCGCGCGACGTGTTGGCGTGGATGGTGGACATGCTGCCGTCATGGCCGGTGTTCATGGCCTGCAGCATGTCGAACGCCTCGGCCCCGCGCACCTCGCCCACAATGATGCGATCGGGCCGCATGCGCAGCGCGTTGCGGATGAGATCGCGCTGCGTCACCTCACCGCGCCCTTCCAGGCTGGGCGGGCGGGTCTCCAGCCGCACGACATGAGGCTGCTGCAATTGCAGCTCCGCCGCGTCCTCCACCGTCACCACCCGCTCGCCCACATCGATCATGCGCGACATTGCGTTCATCAACGTGGTCTTGCCCGAGCCGGTGCCGCCCGAGACGATGACGTTGAGGCGGGCGCGTCCGGCGATCTCGAGCACGCGGGCCACCGGTGCCGTCAGCGAGCCGAACGCAATCAGCTTCTGGAAGTCGATCACCCGGCGGGCGAATTTGCGGATGGAGATGTAAGGCCCATCCAGCGCGAGCGGCGGGAAGACGATGTTGACGCGGCTGCCATCCTTGAGCCGTGCATCGACCATCGGGCTTGATTCGTCGATGCGCCGGCCGATCGCCGAGGCAATGCGCTGGGAGATGTTGGCGACATGCGAGGCGTCGCGGAAGCGCGTGCCGGACAGCACGACCTTGCCCTTGCGCTCCACGAACACGCGCTCCGGCCCGTTCACCATGATGTCGGTGATGGAGTCGTCCTCGAGCAGCGGCTCGAGCGGTCCGAGGCCGAGCATGTCGTTGACGAGTTCGCCGGCGAGCTGGCGCTGCTCGCGTCCGTTGAGTTGCAGCCGCCGTTCGGTGGCGATTTCCGATAGCAGCCGCTCGACCTCCTGGGTCAGCCTCTCGGCCGACATGCTGGCGACGCTGGCCGGATCAAGCTGGGCGAGGCAGGCGGTGCGCAGCTGCGTGACCGGGGACTGCACGTCCGCCGCCACCACCGGCGCCGGCGTTTCGGCAACCAGCGTGAGCGGCACCTCCGCCGGCTCCGCCCGCCGCCGGCCAAAGGCGGGAACCGGAGTCAGGCTCATCGCCACCAAGCCAGGCGGGCCAGGGCCGAGCCGGTTCGCGGCCGCAGGGCTGCGACACCCTCGGCATCCCCGCTATCCAGCAGGCGCACGAAGGCGACCTCGCGGGCGAGGTGCAGCAACCCGCTGCGAAAGCCGCCGCGCACCGCGGCGGCGGGCCTGCCCATGCTGGTTGCGTGGCCGACCACTTTTGGCAGGTCGGGCAGGACCACGTCGGGCTTCATCTTGAGCCCCTCCTCGACATGGCGGCGGCTCAAGCCACCGGGCAGGTTCAGCCGGTTGAGAACCACGACCGCGCGGCGCGGCTGCAACGGGCCGTTGGGCAGGGCCAGCAGGCGAAGCGTGTCGCGGATCGAGGCCAGGGTCGGGTCCATCACCAGCACGCGCTGGTGCGCCAGCATCAGCAGATCGCGATGCAGCTGCTGGCCGGAGAACGGAACGTCGATGACGACGAAATTGTAGCGCCGCCGCAGCGCATCGACGAGCCGGACCGACGCCTCCGGGACGTAAGCCGGCTGCTCGGAGAGGCGCTCCTCGCCGGCCAGAACATGCAGCCGTTCGGCCACGGGCTGGGCCGCCCGCTCGACGAACAGCTCGTCGATGCGTTGCGGCGCCTCGAGCACGGTGCGCAGGCCGGAGCCTGTCTTCGCGCCCAGCGTCATGGCGCAGGAGCCGCGATGCAGATCGGCATCGAGCAGCACGCTGTGCCGCCGCGCCTCGACGCCGAAATGCCATGCCAGGTTCGCCGCGATGGTGCTGGCGCCCACGCCGCCACGCGCCCCCGTCACCGTCACCACCCGCCCGCCATGCACGCCCTCGGACGGCGCGGCGCGGTGCAGGATGAGCGGCCCGAAATGGCGCGCTACCATATCGCGCAGCAATGGTTTGTAGAGATACTCGAGCGCGCCCAGGCCGCGCGTGACCTGCCGGTAGAAATTGAGATCCTCGCGATCGCCGATCACCAGAACCCGCACGTCGGGCTCGACGACATTGGACAGGTCGCTCAGTGCGGAGAGCGGCTGCTCCTCGCCGCTGACATCCACCACCAGCGTGCGCGGCGTCGCCATGCGCTGCAGGGCGGCGATGGCCGCGCGCACCGATCCGCGCCGGATGTCGATGCCCTGCGGCACCGCTTCGGTCAGCCCCTCGCGCAGAACCGCCTCGGACTCGGCATCGACCACGAAGGCCAGAAGCGGCGGGCGGTTCGGCCGCTCATTCTCGATATCCGCCGGGACCGCGACGGCGACTCCCTCGGGCGGCATCAGCGGCCGCCCCCGGCGCCGCCGGTGGCAATCCGGGCGATGCCGCTGTCGGGCAAGGCCCGCACCTTGTCGTGATGCAGCCGGTCCAGCGCGGCCACGGCCAATGCGCCGTCGGCATCCGACGCGGGCGCGGCCATCACGAGATCGGACGGCGCGACCACCATGGCGGCGAGGTTCGCATTGTTGGCGCCGTTCGGATGCCAGTTGCCGGCGCGCTGATAGGGGTCGGTCATGCTGCATCCGCTGAGCAGCCCGGCGATCACGACGACCCGCCCAACATCGCGCATGCGCGCCCTTCCGTTTCGCATCATCGCACCAGAAAACCGGCATCGCCCGGGATGTGGGCCGCGGTCCCGGCGCCGGCCGGGCCACCGCGCGCGCTCTGCCGCAGCAGCAGAATCCGCTCGAGATCGGAGGGCGGGCGCCAATGGTCGGTCGGCAGCCTGATCCGCCGCGGATCGGACACGCCGCGCACCAGGTAGGGCGTGACCACGATCACCAGCTCAGTCTGGTTGCGCTGGAAACTGTCCGAGCGGAACAGCGCCCCCAGGATCGGCACCTCGCCGAGCATCGGCAGGGCATTGCCGGCCAAGGCCGTGCTGTCCTGCAACAGGCCGGCGATGGCGAAGCTCTGTCCGCTCGACAGCTCCACCGTCGTCTCCGCCCGGCGCACGGTCAGCGCCGGCACCTGAATCGAGGCGTTGCCGGCCGAAAGCTGAACCGCGCCCTGGGTGGACAGCGCGCTGACCTCGGGGCGCACCTTGATGCTGATCCGCCCATCCGAATGCACGGTTGGCACGAAGGCCAGGCTGACGCCGTATTGCTTGAACTCGATCGTGGTCTGGTTGTTCTGCTGGGCGACCGGGATGGGAAACTCGCCGCCGACAAGAAAGCTCGCCGTCTCGCCGCTGGTGGCGGTGAGGTTGGGCTCGGCAAGCACGTGGACCAGCTGGTCCTGCGCCAGGGCGTCGATGACGCCGTTGACGTCGAGCACATGGCCCGGCGTGTTGAAATTGTATCCGCCGGTCAGGGCGCTCGCCACCTTGCCGGCATCGGCCAGCGGGTTGCTGGTCAGCAAGCCGATCGAGGCGTACTGACCCAGGCTGCCGAGCGCCTGCCAGTTGACGCCGAGCTCGCGCGTGACCGAGCGGCTCATCTCGGCGATCCGCACGCGAAGATTGACCTGGATGCTGGACTGGACGACGAGCCTGTTGTCCACCAGCTGGTGCGGCAGGGCATAGGCCTGGGCAATCCCCATCGCCGTCGCCGCCTCGGCCGGGCTGCGCACGGCGCCTCGCACCGCCAACCCGTTCGGCTGCGCATCGACATGGATGTCGCGCCCCGGCATGGCCTGCGCCATCGCCGCCTGCGCGGCCATCGCGCCATACGCCGAGGGCTGCACCGTGACGTCGTATTGCGCGATCGGAACGCCGCGCTCGCTGATCGCCGCCACCGTCGTGCGGCCGGGCGCGATGCCGAAGATGAACAGCGTCGTGGGCGAGGCCGGACGCACCTCGGCAACCTTCGGGTCGGCGGCCAGCACGCTGGCGGCCACCGCGGGAAGCCGCATCACCCGGCCGGTACCCGCCTGCAGGCTGAGCGCGATCGGCGTCCGGGCGGGCTGCCTGGCGCGCGGCGGGGCAGGCGCCGGAACGGGGATCGGAGCCGGGGCCGGAACGGGGGCGGCGATGCCGGAGGCAGCCGGGTTCACCGCACAGCATGCGATGCACAGCAGCGCCCAG
>JAGXAV010000127.1 GCA_018971455.1 Rhodospirillales bacterium | reverse complement strand
AGGATCCCACTCGTCGGTGAGCGGATACGGGTTCTTGTCCGCGGCGGATTGGCGCTCGTCACCCGCGAACAGCAATTCCGCAATGGCGAGGAGAGTTCGATCGAGGCGACGATCACCTTCCCGGTCCCGGTCCATGCAACGCTTTGCCGGCTCTCGGCTCAGATCGGCGAACGCCAGCTGTTGGCCCGAGCCCAAGCGCGCATGGAGGCACGGGAGACGTACGAGCGCGCGGTCGACGAAGGGAAGACCGCGATCCTGCACGAAGAGCTGGTGCGCGGCGTCCACATGCTGTCTGTCACCCACATTCCGCCGGGCGAAGAGATCACGGTCAGCCATAGCTGGATCCTGCCATTGGCACCGCAAGGCGCGGGCAAGGCGCTGCTGCGCATCCCGGTCACTCTGGGCGACGTCTATGGCTGCTCGCCGTTCAGCGATGCCGACGACCTCGTCACGTCGCCGCGTGTGAGTCATGAGGCGGAGATCGAGGTCGACGCAGAGGGCGTCAATGCCAGGGTGCGAGGCCTGGCCGAGGGGAAGACCAGGCTGCGGCTCAATGCCCCGGTTGATATCGAGGTCTCGGGCGACATCTGGGGAGCACGCCGAGGCCGCGCGGCTGACGGACGGATTGTCACGGTGACTGTGGCGCCCGATGCTGTGGGCGACGTCGACATTGCGGCTGCCGTGCTCGTCGACCGATCCGGCTCGATGGCAGACGGCACGTCACTGCAAGGCGTGATGGGAGAATTCACCAAGCATCAGGCGGTCAAGGCCGGCCTCGTCAAGGCAGCGTTGGCGCTCAAGCCACGCGACCGGGTTGAGCTGTGGCAGTTTGACAATTCCTGTCAGCGCATCTCGGGACCGGATATCCCGTTGGCAGAAGATGTCGGCCGGTTGGAAGACCCCGCGGGCGGAACCGAGATCGGCGGCGCGCTCGCCACGGTCCTCAGCAATTCGTCGGCGCGGGAAATCATTCTCGTCACCGACGGGCTGAGCCATGCGCTCGACGTTCAGGCGCTTGCCAATACCGGGCGGCGGTTCACGGTGGTCCTGGTGGGCGACGACGCGCTGGAGGCCAATGTCGGTCGTCTCGCGGCACTTACCGGCGGCGAGATATTCCTCGTGACCGGAG
The DNA here is from genome assembly GCA_018971455.1 of Rhodospirillales bacterium. Taxonomy (GTDB): domain Bacteria; phylum Pseudomonadota; class Alphaproteobacteria; order Acetobacterales; family Acetobacteraceae; genus REEB85. The sequence continues at coordinate 5,294 of JAGXAV010000127.1, read as the reverse complement.
AAGACGATCCTGCCGGCGCGGTGCAGTCCGCTATCGCCTCCGCGCGGCGGCCGGCGCTGGATTTTGCAAACACCTCTTGGCCGCTCGGCAGGACCTCGACTTTCATCGGCGGGGCGCTGGTGACTGCCGAGTGGTCTCAGGAGCGGACAACGATTGCGCCTTCCGCCCTCGATCAGGCCATCGGCGCTCTGGCCGCGGCGGTCGCATTGCCCGGATTGCCGGAAGAGCAGGCGGCGACGGTCGCGGCCGATCATGGTATTGTCTGCCATCTGACAAGCCTGGTCTTGGTCGACGAAGCCGGCGCGGTTCAGGAAGGGTTACCTGTTCAGCGCAAGATCGCGCTGATGGAACCGGCCGCACGCAGTGGGGGTATGGCATATCGCCTGGCCCCTCCCGTTGCTGGAACGTTGTCCGGGATGATGGCATCGATCCGTGCGCCGATGGTGCCGACGGTTCCGGAATCTCTGTCGTTCCTCCGTCACATCGCTGCGGAGGTGGCAGCTCCACCTCTTGCCGCCCTTGCGGCGCGCATTGACTGGGCGCGTGATCCCGAAGGACTGCGCCGAGGCGAGCTGGGTCAATTGCCCGCCGAGATCGCCGACAGCGTGCTGAAAGCGGCGACACGTCCTGAGGTGCTGGCGCTGTGCGGACCCGGGCGCAACCCGGCGGCCATCGTGTTGGCGCTCATGGCGCAATCGCTCGGCATGTGGAAGCGGTCCGCGGCGCGGATTGCACGATCGGTGCTTGAGGGTCTCGATCCCGAGGCGGTGAAGCGCGCCGCGACCGCGTTGGGGCTGTAGCGCAAGCCGCTTCGGCTGGGATCGTTTCGGGCCGCCAGTCTGTCGCAGCTAGATCGCCGGTTGCAGGGAGAGGTCGTCGCGGATGCACGCGGATTGGTGACCCGGGCCGACGGTCCGGAGCGGCGGGACGGCCTCGGCACAGGCGGGCAGTGCGTAGCGGCAACGGGTGCGGAACACGCAGCCTGTCGGCGGATTGATCGGGCTGGGAATGTCGCCGGTGAGGATGACGCGGGTGCGTTTGATCTCCGGGTCGGGGTCGGGCGCGGCGGAGAACAGCGCCTCCGTGTAGGGATGGCGCGGGTTGGCAAACAACTCGGCGGTTGCCGCCGTCTCCACCAGGCGGCCCAGATACATGACGGCCACGCGGTCGCAGACATGACCAACCACCGCCAGATCGTGCGATATGAAGAGGATGGCAAGGGAAAGCCGCGCCCGCAGGTCGAGCAGCAGGTTGATGATCTGCGCCTGGATCGACACATCGAGGGCCGAGACCGGTTCGTCGGCAACCAGGAATTCCGGTGCGAGCATGAGGGCCCGGGCAATGCCGACGCGCTGTCTCTGACCGCCGGAGAATTCGTGCGGATAGCGCTCCGCATGTCCCGGCGAGAGGCCGACGGTCTGCAACATCTCCCCGACGCGGCGCGCGCGCTCGGCCCGACCGAGGCCCGGCTCGTGGATCATCAGCGGAGCGCCGACAATGCGGCCGACCGTCATGCGTGGATTGAGCGAGGCGAACGGGTCCTGAAACACCAATTGCATCTTGGGCCGGATCGACCGCAATGCGCCGCGGGAGATGTGCGTGATGTCCTGGCCGCGGAACCGGATCGTGCCGCCCGTGGGCTCGGCGAGGCGGAGGATGGTGCGGCCAACGCTCGTCTTGCCCGATCCGGATTCGCCGACAAGGCCGAGGATCTCGCCGCGGTTGATGCTGAAGGAGACGCCGTCCACAGCCTTCAGTGTACTCTTGGCGCCGGAGAGAACGCCGCCGCCAACCGAGAACCATTTTCGCAGTTCCAGGACTTCAAGAATCGTCTCGGCCCCGACGCTCATGCGGCTTGCCCGGATGCGAGCTCTCGCCAGCGGAGGCAGCGCACCAGATGGCCCGGTGCGGCTTCGTCCAGGCTCGGCACCTGCGTGTCGCACATCCCCGCCAGAACATGCGCACAACGTGGGGTGAATGCGCAGCCCGGGGGAAGATTGGTCGGATCAGGAACGTTTCCCGCGATCGCCTCAAGCGCGACGCGCTCGCCGCCGATGCGCAGGCGCGGCACGGAATGCAGCAGGCCGGTGGTGTAAGGCATCAAGGGCGTGCGGAGCAGCACATGCTTGGTGCCCTGCTCGACGACGCGCCCAGCGTACATTACCATCACCCGATCGGCGATTTCCGCGACCACGCCGAGATTATGCGTGATGAAGATCACCGCCATGCCCGTGCGCTGTTGCAGCCGGCGCAGCAGATCCAGAATCTGGGCCTGCACGGTTACGTCGAGTGCGGTGGTCGGCTCATCGGCGATCAGGAGCGCCGGATCGCAGGACAGCGCCATCGCGATCATCACGCGCTGGCGCATGCCTCCCGACAGATGGTGCGGATAGGCGGCGAGGCGCGCGCGTGGTTCGGGAATGCCGACCAGATCAAGCAGCTCGGCCGCGGCATCCAGCGCGGCGGTGCGGGAGCCGCCCCTGTGCACGGAAATTGCCTCGGCAATCTGCTCGCCAACCGTGAGGACCGGGTTGAGCGAGGTCATCGGCTCCTGGAAGATCATCGAGATACGGCCGCCGCGAAGGCCGCGCATTTTCTCGGGCGACAGCGCCAGCAGATCGAGCGGCTGCCCGTTTGCGTCGCGCAGCAGCACGCGCCCGCTGACCAGGCAGCCGGGTGGCGGTGGGGTAAGGCGCATGATGGCAAGGCTGGTGACGCTCTTGCCGGATCCGGACTCACCGACGAGTGCGACGGTTTCGCCCGGGCGAACCGCGAACGACACGCCATTCAGTGCGGCCACCGTGCCGGCATCGCTGCGAAAGCGTACGGAGAGGTCTTCTACCTGGAGGAGGGCCCCCTTCTCCATGTTGGGCACACCGCTCATGGAAGGTCGAGCCGCGGATCGAGCGCGTCGCGCAACCCATCGCCCACAAAGTTGAAGCCGGTCACCGCAAGGGTAATGAACAGGCCGGGCAGCAAGGCGAGCCAGGGCGCGGTGGAGAGATATTCCTGCGCATTGTTCAGCATGTTGCCCCAGCTCGGGGTCGGCGGTTGGATGCCGTAGCCGAGGTAGCTCACATAGGCTTCCAGCAGGATGGCCCGGGCGACGTTCAGCGTCGATGCGACAACGATCGGGGCGATTGCATTCGGAAGCAGCTCGCGGAACATGATGTGCGCATCGGAGGCTCCCAGTGCCTGGGCCGCGACAGCAAAATCGCGCTCACGCAACGAACGGATCTGCGCCTCGACGACGCGCGCCACCTCCATCCATGCCGTTGCTGCGATAACCAGTGTTATGGCCAGAAGGTTGGGCTGCACGAACGCCGCCAGGGCCAGCAGCAAAAAGATCGAGGGAAAGCACAGAACGGCATCAACGAAGCGCATCAGGGCCGTGCCGACAATTCCCCCGAAATATCCGGCAATTGTTCCGATGAACGTTCCGATGACGGTGCTGATTGCCATGGCCGCGAATCCGACGGTGAGCGACACGCGCCCGGCCGTCATGAGGCGCGCGAGCAGATCGCGTCCAAGCTCATCGGCCCCGAAGATATGCGCCCCTGAAAAAGGTTCGGCAAAGCGGTGCCGGATGTCGATACGAAGGTCATTGTAGGGCCAGAGATACGGGCCGACGGCGCAGAGCAGGACCAGCAGGACGATCGCCGCCAGGCCGAACAACGCCAGACGGTGGCGCACAAAACGGGCGAGGGCGCGGTTGTACGTCCGCCGGGATGAGGTCATGGGAGCATTCGTGCTGATCTGTGCGGCTTCGGCCATGCAATCATGCCCTCAATCGAGCCGGATGCGCGGATCGGCGACCGCATAAAGCACGTCAGCAAGCAGGTTCCCGATGAGCACGAGGATCGCGGAGAACATCAGAATTCCCATGACCACCGGATAGTCGCGGTAGCCGATGGAATCCAGAAACAGCCGCCCCATGCCGGGCCAGGTGAACACGGTCTCGGTCACCAGGGCTCCGGACAGCAATGTCGGCAGTTGCAGGCCGGCGATGGTGATCATGGGCAGCAGCGCGTTGCGGATGGTGTGGCGAATGAGCACCCGGCGTTCCGGCACACCCTTCGCGCGCGCGGTGCGGATATAATCCTGGTTCACGACCTCGAGCATGGAGGCGCGCATGTAGCGGCTCCAGATCGCGATCGTGACAAGGGCGAGGACGAGCGACGGCGCGATCAGGTGCCGCGCGTAGTCGAGAAATGACCCGTCGCCGATTGTGTAAAGATTTCCAGGTGGCAGCCACGCCAGCTTGACCGAAAAGATATAGATGACCACGAGGCCGAACCAGAAGGTGGGGACCGACAGCGCGACCATGGCGCCGACGGTGGCGAGATAGTCAAACACGGAATAGCGGCGAATGGCGCCCAGCACGCCGACCCAGGTGCCGAGCAGAAGGGCGATGATGGTCGAGCTCACCATCAACTCGAGGGTTGGCCAAAGATGGGCGCCGATGACGGACAGCACCGGCTGGCTATCGCGGTAGGACCGCCCCCACTCGCCAACCAGCATGCGCCGGAACCACTCCCAGTATTGCACCGGCAACGGCCGATCGAGCCCCATCTGGTGCGCAATCACCTTGAGCTGCGCCGCCGTCATGCCGGGGATCAGCGTAAATTGCGCGAGCGGTCCGCCGGGCGCGAGGTGCAGCACCGCGAACCCGATGATCGAGACCAGCCAGAGCAGCAACAGGTATTGCGCCATACGACGAAGAAGGAAGCTGCTCACCGCGCCGTACCTGCCGGGTTATTCTGGCATGCGGAATGGCGGCACCGCCATCCCGCATGCTCTCATTGGCGCTCGCGCCGTCAGGTCGCCCAGTACCATGTGTTCACATTCCACGTGTTGACGGACACGTAGACGCTCGGCGCGTAGCCGACCAGGCCCTTCTTTGTGCCCTCAACCGTGGCGTACTGGAAGATCGGCAGCAGCGGCATGTCCTGCCGGATGATCTCGGCCGCCTGCCAGTAATTCTTCTGCCTGACGGCGCGATCGAAAGTCGTTGCCGCTCCCAGCAGCAGCTTGTCCACCTCCGGGTTCGCATACTCCATCGTATTCTGCCCTGCCCCACCCTTGGCCGGGATGGCGGTGCTGAGGAAGAACTGCGAGACATCCGGATCCGGCCCGGTCATGAAATCCTCGCCGACCATGACGGAATCGTACTGGGACTTGTTGAAATAGTCGCCCCATATCACCGCGGGCGGCATATTCTTGATCTTCATCTCGACGCCGATATCGTGCCAGTTCTGCTGCAGAAGCTGCTGGGCCTGCTCGCGCACATGGTT
>JAGXAV010000126.1 GCA_018971455.1 Rhodospirillales bacterium | reverse complement strand
ATTGGAATGAGCGACATCGCCAGCCCCGCCCTGGCGCCGGCGGCAGCGCGCGCGCCGGCCCGCCGCAAGCCGGCCAGCGGCTCGCTGATCGCCGCCATGGGCCTCGTCGTGCTTGTCGGCGTGTGGGAGTTTTCCGTCCACCTGTTGCATCTACCGAGCTATATCCTGCCCGCGCCGGAGGCGGTGGTGCGCGCACTCTGGTCCGGTCTCGCCGTCGCGCCCTCCAGCCCGGTCGGCTATTACCTGCCGCTGTGGGGCACGTTCCGCAATGCCGCCATGGGCTTTGCCATCGGCTGCGGCCTCGGCCTGCTGCTCGGATCGCTGATGGCCGAGAGCCGGTTCGTCGAGAAGCTTCTGATGCCCTACGCCTTCGCGTTGCAGAGCCTGCCGAAGGTGGCGATCGCGCCGCTGGTGGTGATCTGGTTCGGCTTCGGCGACGGCTCGAAAATCGCCATCGCCGCCCTGCTCGCCTTCTTTCCTGTGCTGATCAACAGCTTCACCGGGCTGCGCGCCACCGAGCCGGAGCGCATCGACCTGATGCGCTCGCTGTCGGCCAGCCGCTTCGAGATCTATCGCATCGTCAAGCTGCCGAGCGCCGCGCCCTTCATCTTCGCCGGGCTCGACATGGCGGTGGTCTATGCGCTGCTCGGCACGATCGTCGCCGAGTTTCTCGGCGCGCAACAGGGCATGGGCGTGGTGATCACGCAGGCGGAGTCGGTCACCGACGTCGCCGGCGTGTTCGCCGCCCTGGTCATCCTTGGCGTTCTGGGCGTGCTGCTGCACAGCCTCGTCCGCCGCCTGGAACGCCGCATCGTGCATTGGGCCGATCGCGGCCGCCAATAAAAGGGAGAGAAACAGTGAAGGAATTGTCCATGCTGGCACCGACCCGTCGTGCCGTGCTGCTCGGCGCCGGCGCCGCCCTCGCGGCGCGATCCGGCAAGGCCGCCGGGCTGCGCGAGCTGCGCTTCGGCATTGGCCTGAAGGCGATGAGCGCCATCGTCATCAACACCGTCATCGGCGAGGAGCTTGGCTACAACCGCGCCGAGGGCTTCACCCTCACGCCGCTGGCCCTGGGCACCAACGCCAATGTGCAGGTGGCGCTCGACCGCTCGGACATCGATATCGGCATCGGCGTGCCCTCGTTCCAGATGCCGCTGCTGGCCAAGGGCGAGTGGAAGACCGACGTCAATTTCTACGAGTACACCTACCCCTATAAATGGGATGTCGCGATCAAGCCGGGCTCCGGGATCGGCAGCTACATGGCGCTGAAGGGGAAGCGGATCGGCGTTTCCGATTTCGGCGCGACCGATTATCCGGTGACCCGCGCGGTGCTGACGCTGCTCGGCCTCGACCCCGATCGCGACGTGAAGTGGATCGCCGTCGGCAACGGCGTGCCGGCGGGCGTCGCGCTCGAACGTGGCGCGATCGACGCCCTGGCGTATTACGACGCTGGCTTCGGCCAGATCGAGGCCGCCGGCATCAAGCTCGCCTACCTGCCCCGCCCGGCCAAGCTGCCGCTGGTCGGCGGGCAGTTCCTGATGACGCGCCGCGCGGTGCTCGCCGCCGACCGCGCCCTGGTGGTGGGCTTCGGCCGGGCCGTCTGCAAGGCCTCGCACTTCATTCTCGCCAATCCGGCCGCCGGTGCGGCCGCCTTCCTGAAGATGTATCCGGAGACCGCGCCGCGCGGCAGCAGCAGCGCCGACGCCGTCAAGGCGATCGTCCAGGCGATCGGCCGGCGCACCAGGCTCTACACGCCGCCCTATGCGGGGGCGAAGATGGGCAGCATCAACCCCGCCGAGTTCACCGCCGAGGCCAAGCTCGACCATCTGGCGGTGAGCGAGGTGTCCAGCCTCTACACCAACGACCTGATCGCCGAGATCAATGATTTCGATGCCAAGGCGATCGCGGCCCAGGCCGCCGCCTACAAGGCGTGATGGCGACGTCGCGACCGGTCGCGGTGGTCAGCGGCAGCAGCTCCGGCATCGGGGCTGCCATCGCCGCCAGGCTGCTCGAGGATGGCTGGGCGGTGACCGGTCTCGACCGTGCGCCGCCCACTCTGACGGCCGCGCATTTCACCTCCCTGTCCGTCGATCTGGCGGATGGGGAGGCGCTCGCCAAATGCCTCGGGCCGATCGCCGAACCGGGCGCCCTGGTGCACGCAGCGGGCTTCATGCGGGTGGCACCGCTCGGCACGCTCGATGCGGCCGAGGGTGCGGCGATGTGGCGCATCCACGTCGATGCGGCCTGCCGGCTGGCCGATCTGCTTGCCCCGCGCATGACCTCCGGCGGGCGCATCGTGGTGGTCGGCAGCCGTACCGCCGCGGGTGCGGCCGGGCGCAGCCAGTATGCCGCGAGCAAGGCGGCGCTGACCGGGCTCGCGCGGTCCTGGGCGATCGAGCTGGCGCCGCGCGGCATCACCGTCAACGTCATCGCCCCGGGCGCCACCGACACGCCGATGCTGCGCGACCCCGCGCGCGGCAGCGTCGCCCCGCGCCTGCCGCCCATCGGCCGCTTCGTCCGCCCGCAGGAGGTGGCCGCCCTCGCCGCCTTCCTGCTCGGCCCGGAGGCGGGCGCCATCACCGGCCAGCAGATACTGGTCTGCGGCGGCGCGTCGCTGTAGATCACTGCCTGAAGAGGAAATTGCCATGTCCGTCCGCATCGTCGCCATCCGTGAAGTCACCCGCCCGATCGCCTCGCCGATCCGCAACGCCTATATCGATTTCAGCAAGATGACGACGAGTCTGGTCGCGGTGGTGACGGACGCAGTGCGCGACGGCCGGCGCGTGGTCGGCTACGGCTTCAACTCCAACGGGCGCTATGGACAGGGCGGCCTGATCCGCGAGCGCTTTGCCGATCGCGTGCTGGAGGCCGATCCGGCCAGCCTGCTCGATGCCGGCGGCACGAATCTCGACCCCGACCGGATCTGGGCGGCGATGATGACCAACGAAAAGCCGGGCGGGCATGGCGAGCGGTCGGTGGCCGTCGGCACCATCGACATGGCGGTGTGGGACGCGGTGGCCAAGATCGCGGGCCAGCCGCTCTTCCACCTGCTCGCCGAGCGCCATGGCGTGGCGGCCGATCCGCGCGTCTTCGTCTATGCCGCGGGCGGATATTATTACCCGGGCAAGGATTTCACCCAGCTGCGCGCTGAAATGCGCTCCTATCTCGACCGCGGCTACAACGTGGTGAAGATGAAGATCGGCGGCGAGCCGATCGACACCGACCGCGCGCGCATCGAAGCGGTGCTGAGCGAGATCGGCAGCGAGGCCCGCCTCGCGGTGGACGCCAATGGGCGGTTCGACCTCGAAACGGCGATCGCCTACGCGAAGATGCTGCGCGACTATCCGCTGTTCTGGTACGAGGAGGCCGGCGACCCGCTGGACTACCAGCTCCAGGCGGCCCTGGCCGAGTTCTATCCCGGGGCGATGGCGACGGGCGAGAACCTGTTCAGCCACCAGGATGCGCGCAACCTGCTGCGCCACGGCGGCATGCGGCCCGATCGCGACTGGCTGCAATTCGACTGCGCGCTGAGCTACGGATTATGCGAATACCTGCGGACGCTCGACGTGGTTCGCGCGGCCGGCTGGTCGCCCCGGCGCTGCATTCCGCATGGCGGCCACCAGATGTCGCTCAATATCGCCGCCGGCCTCGGCCTCGGCGGCAATGAGAGCTACCCCGATCTGTTCCAGCCCTATGGCGGCTTCCCGGACGGCGTGCGCGTGGAGGCGGGCCACATCACCATGCCCGAGCTTCCCGGCATCGGTTTCGAGGGGAAATCCGACCTCATTCGCGTGATGCGCGAGGTTGCCGAATAGCCCCGCGCCACTCGCGCGCGCGGCACTTTGCGGGCAAGGTGGCGCGATGGTTGAAATCTACGTCGATGCCGATGCCTGCCCGGTGCGCGAGGAGATCTATCGCGTCGCCGGCCGGCTCGGCCTGGTGGTGCATCTGGTGTCCAACGGCTCGCGGCCTTTCCGCCCGCCGGGCCTGCCCAATCTGCGCATGGTGACGGTCGAGGCCGGGGCGGATGTCGCCGATGATTGGATCGCCGAGCGGATCACGCCGCAGGATGTGTGCGTGACCAGCGATATCCCCCTCGCCGCGCGCTGTCTCGCAAGCGGCGCGCGGGCGGTGGCGCCGAACGGGCATAGCTGGACGGCCGACAATATCGGCAGCGCGCTCGCCGGGCGGGAGGTGGCGCGGCATCTGCGCGAGATCGGCGCCGCGACCGGCGGCCCGGCCCCCCTCGGCAAGGCCGAGCGCTCGCGATTCCTCTCCGCGCTCGACGCCGCCATCACCGCCGCGGGGCGCGAGCGGCCGGCGATCCGGATCGCGCCGCCGCAGCCCTGAGTGGTGGCGTGGCCCCGAGCGGCGGCGTGGCCCCGAGCGGCGGCGCGGCCTAAAGCCTGCCGCCCGCCAGCCAGGCCGCGCCCCGCCGGTAGAGCTGGTCGATCCCGGCGCCCTTCAGGCCGGGCATGTCGGGCTTCACCGTGTAGCCGATGCGGGTCTGCAAATAGGCGAGATGGCGATAGCCCTCGGGGAAGCGGGCCAGAAGCTCCGCATCGAGATGCAGCGTGGCGGCGGGGGCGACCGGGTCGAGGCGGTCCTTCTCGTAGATCGGCTGGCGCAGCACGAGGCCCCAGCGCGCGTCGCGCTTCTCCAGGAAATCGTAGAAACGGCCGGTGCAGACAACGTCGCAGAGCACGCCCTCGACCATGCCGCGCTGGGAGATCGTCATCTTGGTCTGGGCGATGGCGCGCGGACCCGCGAGGTCGATGGCACTTCCGCCAAGGAAGTGCAGGATGCTCACCCCTCGCGCCCAGCCCTCCTGGCTGACCTTGATGAAGGCCTCCGCACTGCCCTGGAACCAGGTGGCCATCATCCGGCCATCGGCGTGCCACACCGTGCGGAAGCGCTCCCAATCGCCGGCGTCGCGCCAGACCGCCCAGTTCTCCAGCAGGTCGCGGATCAGCCGCCGGTCCTCGGCGGCGCCATCCTGCTCAGCGTCCATCGCTCTCTCCCCGATCGGTCACAGGTGCCGCGCGCCTGCGCGATCATTCGTAGCGCAACGCCTCGATCGGGTTGAGTCGCGCCGCTTTTCGCGCGGGATAATAGCCGAAAAAAATTCCCACCGCGGCCGAGAACAGGAAACCGCCGCCGACCGCGAGCGGCGAGACCGGGGCGCGCCAGCCCGAGAGCAGCGAAATCGCCGCCGAGAACGCCACCCCCAGCACGATGCCGGCGATGCCCCCGGTGACGCTGAGGAACACCGCCTCGGCGAGGAATTGCAGCAGCACGTGCAGGCGCCGCGCGCCGATCGCCATGCGCAGCCCGATCTCGCGCGTGCGCTCGGTGACCGAGACCAGCAGGATGTTCATGATGCCGATGCCGCCGACCAGCAGCGAAATCGACGCAACGGCGGCCAGCAGCAACGCCATGATGCGGCTGCTGCCTTCCGCGGCGGCGGCGATCTGGCTGAGGTTGTGCACCGAGAAATCATGGATCCCGCCCGGCCTGATCCGGTGGCGCGCCGACAGCGTCGCCGTCACTTCGGCCAGCGCCTGCGCCACCGCCGAGGGGCTGATGGCCTGCACATAGAGCTGGTTGACATAGCCGGTCAGCCGCGGCGTCAACCCGTAGGGGTTGGGCCAGAGCGGGTAGGGCCAGTTGAACGGCGCGGCCTGCTGGGCCGGCGCGGCGACGCCGAGCACGCGGCGTTCGGCCGTCGTGAAGGGGATCATCACCACATCGTCCTGATCCTGGCCGAACGGCGTCTGCCCCTTGGCCGCCAGCAGCCCGACGACTCGCAGCGGCGTGCCCTTGACCTGGATGATCGCGCCGATCGGGCTCTCGCCGGGGGGAAAGATCTGCCGGGCGACGGTCTGCCCGATGGTCACCACGAGGGTTGCGCCCGCCTCGTCGGCGCGGGAGATCGCGCGGCCCTCGGCAATCTCCCAGTTCGTCATCGCGGCGTAGTCGGCGCTGACGCCCTGAATGCTGGTGGTCCAGTTCTGGTTGCCGTACTGCACCTGTCCGAGGCCGCGGATGAGGTAGCTCACCGAGGCGACGGCGCGGTCGTCCCGCTGGATCGCGCGGGCGTCGGCGGCGGTGAGGGTGGAGGCGCTGCCAAATCCGGCCCGCACGCCGCCGGTGGTCGTTGCCCCCGGGAGGACGACCAGCAGGTTGGTGCCCAGGTTCTCGATCTGCTTGCGCACCGCCTCGTTCGCGCCCTGACCCACGGCGACCATGGCGATCAGGGCGGCGACGCCGATGAAGACGCCAAGCATGGTCAGCATGGAGCGCATGCGGTTGCGGGCCAGCGCCTGCATCGCCGCGGCCAGGATCATCAGCGCGAACGCCCAGCCAGGGCCGGCATGGCGTTCGATCGGCGGCACGGGCGGCGACACGGGCGGCGGCGGACGG
>JAGXAV010000125.1 GCA_018971455.1 Rhodospirillales bacterium | reverse complement strand
GCAAGAAGTGTCTTGGCCCCGATACCGTCCGTTATCGCGCTCTGACTTATTTGCTGAGCCAAATTGATCGCTCCAGTGCCGCGATGGAGGCCTTTGAAGTAGCCTCCAATAATCTCGCCGCCGGACTTGGTTACCTCAACAAGACTGTTTGGATACAAGCTGAAAAGAAATTCAAAATTATTGTCAATGAGGGTCCACTCGTTCTCGGGTTTGTAAGCAACCACAGCACGATTCGGCGGCGTCGGGTGGTTGATGCGATCCGCCACCTGATGGGGATAGATCGGGACGAGGTGAAATCGCGCCCGCCCTTTCCTGTCCGTCGTGCGAAATACGTCCACCCGCGTCATCTCGCCACGATCAGCGGTGCCGCCACGGATCTGAACGGCCACCTTGCCGTCCGAGGCGACGCGCACCTTGCGGATGACGTCGCCCTTGGCCGAGCGTGGCAATGAGTCCTTCCGCTTGCCGGCCTCGATCCAGCTTCGCAACGCGACGACCATCGCATCGCGCAGCCCGGCGGGGTCGGTGACACGGCCATAGGGGGCGGGGATGGGAATGCGGTCGAGGTCGGCCGGGGTGAGCTTGAAGATGTCCTTGCGCTCGAACACGATGTCCGCGCCGTCGATGGTGCGCACCTGCTTGATGGTGGCGGCATGCGCTTCGCCGCGGGCGCGGCGGCGTTCGCTGCGCGAGACGAACACCGCCGCCACCGCCGCCTCGGTCTCCTCGCGAAAGCCCGGCCAGGCCTGGCTGACGGCGCCGAATTCGCGCGGCAAGCCGCGACGCTCGGCCTCCTGGAAGGCGCGTGTCAGGCGTTCGACCATCGCCTGACCGGTGGCGGCCAGAACGACAGCGTCGAGCGCGTGGTGGCGGTCATCGGGCAGGCGCTTGCCGTCCTCGCCCTTCTTCACCCCCTCAAGGCCCCAGGCCCGGCGCAATTTGGCGGTCAGCGCGCCCGGCCGGGCCAGGACATGCACCTGGCCATCCGCCGGATAGTGGCGGGCGAGGAACTCCAGCAGCAGGCGGGTGGCATAGCGGGTGTCGCCGAGGTTGCGGTTCCTGAAGGCTTCCTCGACCTCGCTGGCGTTCTGGCGCAGGTAGAAGCCGCGCTTCTTGCGGCCCTTCATTTTGAGGCAGGCCCCGACCCGGGCGCCAAAGGCCTCCCAATCCTGCGGCCGGTCCTGCTGGAACCACTCATACGGGGTGCGGCCGCGCTTGTTCTGGTTGGCGCTGGCGAGGCAGAGGGTTTTGTTGATGAAGGAATCGTCGCCGAAGCGGCTCCACGGCAGGATATGGTCCACCTGGACCCGGTTGTCGGAGGAAAAAATCGCGGTTGGCGGAATTTCCTCGTCCGAATAGAGACACCGGCCGCACTGCTCCTCATAGAGCTCGAAGCGCAGCATATCGTCCGCGCCGGCAGGTTCGCGGCCGAGCAATTCGCGAAAACGCTCGCGGGCGCGGTCACGTTCCTTGTTGCGCTTGTCGATCCCGTTCTTGATCTCAGCGCGCTCCTCCGCACTTTTGCCGACGTCGCGGGCGAGTTCGACATGCATGCGCTCGGGCAGGCCGTATTCCGCGATGAGGGCGCGGACCTGCTTAAGCATCTCGCCCAGCGCCTTGCGGGCGACCGGGTTTTTCACCTCGGCAAGGGCCGTCGGCGCGCGAGCCGCGTGGTCATAGCCGGCTTCGGCGCATGCCTCCGAATAGACCATGCCACGGGCCAGATGGGGAATGATGCGCCGCGCCGCCTTGGCGCTGATGTGGCCGGCGCCCGTAAAATTTCTGAACTTGCCGTCCTCGACGCCCGCGATGATCGCCTCGGCGATCAATGGCTCGACGCCCGCCTCGTCCAGCCCGCGGCGGATCGACGGCAGCGACTCGCGGAAGGTCAACACCTCGGCGATCCGGTCCAACCGCTCCGGGGTGTTCCGCAGCGCCGCCCAGGGCGCCGCCCCGATCGTCTGCCGCAGCGTGTAGCTGCCCTCGGCGGCATTGCCGGTGCGAGCGACGACATCACGCCCCTCGTCCTCCGGGCCGACATCGGCGAAGCGGGCACCCGGATCAAGGTCCAGCAGCCGGCGCAGGGATTTGTAGGTGATGCCCTTCTGGTGTCCGAAATCATCGGCGATGCGGCGGATTTCCTCGGCGCCGAGGCGGCGTTCGCCGTTGCTGGTGGCAAGTTTCAGGTTGGCGAGCCGTGACAGAAGACGAAACATTTCGAAGACGTAGGATCGGCGGGCGGTGCGCTTTTCCTCCCGCTCGAACAGGCACTTCGCCAGCAGGTGCTCACTGTCCTGCAGGGGGCGCTGGTCGAAGGCGGCTGGTGCGTAGGCCGCTTCCAGCTCGGCCGTGGCGAACGGATTTCCCAGCGCGTGCTGACGCTCGAACAGCAGGCGGGTTTCGTGCCGCAGATCGTCGCGCAGCACGGTGCGGGAATAATCGCCTCCACGGTTGCGCTTGCGCTCGCCGATCGCCGGGTCACGCGCGAGCATTTCGCCAACACTGCGCCACGCGCCGAGGCGGGCGCGGGTGGTCTCCATCGCCTTGAGCATCTTGGATGTGTCGTCGGCCGCGTTGGCGCCCCGGTCGCGCTTGCTGTTGGACCAGAAGCCGCGATGGCGCGCGATATGGCCAAGGACCGCGGCGAACTCCCCGGCCGTCAACGCTCGGTCCAGGCCGTCGGCCCGCAACGCCCAGGGATCGAGGCGCCGCGCACGCAGCGCGTCGCGCCCCGCCCCGGCGAGCAGCCCATGCTCGGCGAGCAGATGGCGGACCCGCTGCATGCGCTGGCGGCGGCGACGGACCACCCGACGTGCCAGGCGATACTGGCGCCGCAGGGCGTTGGTGGGCGTGCGCTCCTTGGCTGTTTCCGGCGGATCGAAGCAGCGCGATCCGCACGCGATGATGCGCCCGCCCTCTCCGTCCTGATCGATGACGGCCCACCCGATGGAGGCAATGCCTCCGTCCAGACCGAAGATGCGCATGCCCGAAGCTCCCGCTGCCCAGTCTCCGACATAAGTTCACATGGACATTGACAAGGTTTTGTCAGTTCAGGCAGGCTCTGAGCGGGGAAATCGGTGGGAAAGCCACGGCAAGGTGGATTTTTTCCACTGAAGGATTACCTCCGGTCTCGCGAGAGGCCGGAGGGATTCTTTTTAGGTCTCGCCGGCCAGCGCGCGGCGCAGGGCCGCCGCCTCGGCGCCGGCGATCAGGCCCTCGCGGAGAAACAGATCGATCAGGACCAGGTTCACGTTGAACTTGAAGTCGTCCGTCTCGCGCACCGCGTCGAGCACGCGGGCGACCGGCCACAGGGCGAAGCTTTCCACCTCGCCATCGGCGGCGTGCGGGGTGAACTCCTCGGGCAGGTCGAGGTCGTAACAATGCAGCACGTCGCGGCGCAGGCCCTCCGGGCGCGCCATGGCGTAGGTGATCTCCGCCGTCTTGACCGCGCGCGCGGCCAGCCCGGGCGGGATCGCCGCCTCCTCGGCGGCCTCCTTGAGCAGGGTCTGCCACGCGGAGAGGCCGGCCGGCGTGCCGCCGGCGACCATGTGGTCCAGCTTGCCGGGGTCGAGCGCCTTGGTGGCCGCGCGGCGGGCAATCCAGACATGCAGCCCCCCGCCAGGTCCGGGCGGGCGGCGCACCAGGCCGTTCAGGTGGACCCCCTCGGCGGCGATGCCGAAGGCGGGCAGCGCGCCGCGGTCGATCTGCGCCAGCACCGCGCCACCCGGCCTCGCCCGCACGTCGAAACTCTCGCCGCGATGGCGGCCGAAGCCCAGGGCGGCCGCGGCGCGCGCAAGCCCCGGCAGGGCCTCGGCGCGGGTGAGGCGGAGCGCATCCCCGCTGCGGCGGATATCGGGCTGGCCGTCGAGGGCCGCGGCCAGGCCGGGCGCGAGCCAGCCGACCTGCTCGGCGCCGATGGCGAAAGCGGTGCGGCCGCCGGGCAGGGCGGCATTGTGGCAGGCGGCGATGTGGGCGAGCAGGCGGCTCATCCGCCTCCGGTAGCGCGGAACCGGCTTTCGTCCAAACATCCGGGTTTGAAAGCCCTGCCCCGCATGCCACATCTTGCGGCATGAGAAGCATGATCGGCCCCCGGCCGGACCCGCTGCCAGGGCCGTCGCGCTCGGCGCTGCAGACCATCCGTTCGCTGCTGCCCTATCTGTGGCCGAAGGGCGACCGCGCGGCCCATGTCCGGCTGATCGTCGCCGCGCTGTTCCTGGTCGGCGCCAAGGTGGCGGTCGTGTTCGTGCCGCTGTTCTACAGCCGCGCGGTGGACGCGCTGGCGCCGAAATCCGGTGCCGTGGTGGCGGTGCCGTTCGCGCTGATCCTGGGTTACGGGCTGCTGCGCGTCACCGCCTCGGCCTTCGGCGAGATGCGCGATGCGGTGTTCGCCGCCGTGCAGCAGCGCACCGTGCGCCGGGTGGCGCTGCGGACCTTCCGCCACATGCACCGGCTGTCGCTGCGCTTCCATCTCGACCGGCAGACCGGCGGGCTGTCGCGCGCCATCGAGCGCGGCACGGCGGGCATCGAGGGCGTGCTGCGCCTGGCCGTCTTCAACATCCTGCCCACCCTGCTCGAAGTGCTGCTGGTGACGACCATCCTGTGGCGCATGTTCGACTGGCGCTTTGCCGCGGTGACGCTGGTCGCCGTCGGCCTCTACCTGACCTTCACGCTGCTCTTCACCAATTTCCGCGTGCGCATCCGCCGCGCCATGAACGAGAGCGACAGCGACGCGCGCAGCAAGGCGGTGGACAGCCTGCTCAACTACGAGACCGTGAAGTATTTCGGCGCCGAGGCCCATGAGGCGACGCGCTTCGACACTGCCTGGGCGCGCTACGAGCGCGCCGCCGTGCGCAACCAGGTCACGCTCAACCTGCTCAATCTCGGCCAGGCGACGATCATGGCGCTGGGGCTGGCGCTGATCATGCTGCTCGCCGCCCGCGGCGTGGTGAGCGGGGAGATGAGCGTCGGCCGCTTCGTGCTGGTCAACACCTACCTCATGCAGCTCTATCAGCCGCTCAACATGCTCGGTTTCGTCTATCGCGAAATCAAGCAGGGGCTGGTGGACATGGAGCAGATGTTCCGCCTGCTGGCGGTGCGGGAAGAGATCGCCGACGCGCCACAGGCGGCCCCGCTGGCCGCCGCGGGCGGGGCCGGGGGCGAGGTGGTGTTCGAGGACGTGCATTTCGGCTACCAGCCGGAGCGGGAAATCCTCAAGGGCGTGTCCTTCCGCGTGCCGGCCGGCGGATCGCTGGCCATCGTCGGGCCGACCGGGGCGGGCAAGTCGACGATCAGCCGCCTGCTGTTCCGCTTCTACGACACCACCGGCGGGCGCGTGCTGATCGACGGGCAGGATGTGCGCATGGTGGCGCAGGACAGCCTGCGGGCTGCGATCGGCGTGGTGCCGCAGGACACCGTGCTGTTCAACGACACCATCGCCTACAATGTCGGCTATGGCCGCGCCGGCGCCACGCAGGCGGAGATCGAGGCGGCGGCGAAGCTCGCGCAGGTGCATGATTTCGTCCAGCGCCTGCCGGCCGGCTACGAGACGCGGGTGGGCGAGCGCGGGCTGAAGCTCTCGGGCGGCGAGAAGCAGCGCGTGGCCATCGCCCGCACCCTCGTCAAGAACCCGCCGATCCTGCTGCTCGACGAGGCCACCAGCGCGCTCGACACCCGCACCGAGCAGGACATCCTCGCCACCCTGCACAACGTGGCCGAAGGCCGCACCAGCCTCTCCATCGCCCACCGCCTTTCAACGATTGCCGATGCCGACAAGATCCTGGTTCTGAACGAAGGCCGTCTGGCCGAACAGGGCACCCACGCCGACCTGCTGCGCCGCGATGGCCTCTATGCCGAAATGTGGAACCGCCAGGCGAATGAGCGCGAAGAGTTCAGCGAGGCGGCGGAGTAGGCTATTTCACCACATCTGCGCCGCCCCAGACCACGGCCTGGGCAAGATAGCCGCATTTCTCATCCGGGTTCCAGGTGATCGCCGGCGCGCCGTGCAGCTTCCACCCCTCTTCCAGCGCCTTGGAAACGCGTTCGCAGAAGGCGTGGTCATCCTTGCCGGTGAGGCAGCGATAGACGAGGCGGCAGTCGGGCGGGCGATTCGAGAGGGGGGCATCGCTCATCACTCGCCTCTTACGCCTGATGTGAGTGGTTGGCGACCGGCCATGTTGTGAATGCAAAGCGCCCGGGGGCCGCTGGGACTGGCGACACCCGGGCGAATGATGAATCTGCCAAGAATCAGGCTTGGTCCTGGTCCTGGTCCTGGTCCTGGTCTTGATCCTGATCGGCATTGTCCTGGGCCTGCGCGGTTTCACCGCTTTGGCCAAGATGGTCTTTCAGGGCCGAGACACCTTCAAATCCGGCAACCGCAGCGGCCGCCTTGGCAATCAGACCGGCATTCGGATCTACAGCTTCAAGCGCCTTGTCAGCTGCGAAGGCCCCGGCAGCCTCTTCTGCGAAATCAAGAATTCCCATG
>JAGXAV010000124.1 GCA_018971455.1 Rhodospirillales bacterium | reverse complement strand
TCGCCGAGCGCGTGCGCGCCATGCTGGCCGACCCCGCCACCTGGCACGCCTTCCCCGAGCCGGTGCGGGAATGGCTGACGATGCAGCGCGCCCGCTCCCGCCTGCCCGGGCGGAGCGACCTGCTGGTGGAGACGTTTCCGCGCGGCGGCAAATGGTTCCTCGTCGCCTATTGCTTCGAGGGGCGCAACGCGCACCAGACCCTGGGCATGCTGCTGACGCGGCGCATGGAGCGCGCCGGCTTCCAGCCGCTCGGCTTCGTCGCCACCGATTACGTGCTCGCCGCCTGGTCGGCCCGCCAGCCACACGACATCGCGCGGCTGTTCGAAACCGACATGCTCGGCGACGATCTCGAGGCATGGATGGCAGAAAGCTCCATGCTGCGGCGCAGTTTCCGCAACGTCGCGGTGATTGCCGGGCTGATCGAGCGGCACCATCCCGGCGCCGAGAAATCCAGGCGGCAGGTGACGGTGAGCAGCGACCTGATCTACGACACGCTGCGCCGCCACCAGCCGGACCATGTCCTGCTGCGCGCCACGCGCGCCGATGCGGCGGGCGGGCTGGCCGATATCGGCCGCATCGGCGGGATGCTGGCGCGCGTGCAGGGGCGGGTGCGCCACATGGTGCTTTCCCGCGTCTCGCCGCTGGCCGTGCCGGTGCTGCTGGAGATCGGCCGCGAGAGCGTGCGCAGCGGCGCGTCGGACGAGGCGCTGCTGGCGGAGGCCGAGGAATTGATCGCCGAGGCGACGGCGCCCGATCCGCCGCCGCAGCGCCAGGGCCGCCTGTTCGGATGACGCCCGCGCCGATCCATCTGGCCGGCGAGCGGCTGCTGCTCGATCCGCAGGGTGCCGCATTCTGGCCGGGCCAGGGCCTGCTCGCGGTGGCCGATCTGCATTTCGAAAAGGGCAGTGCAGCGGCGGCGCGCGGACAGCTGGTACCGCAATGGGACACGCGGCTGACGCTCGACGGGCTGGCGGCTTTGCTGCGGCGCTGGAAGCCGGCCCGCCTGGTGGCGCTGGGGGACAGTTTCCACGACGCGTGCGGCGCCGGCCGCCTCGCACCCGCCGATCGCGCCCGGCTGCTGGCGATGATTGCGGCGATCGATGTCACCTGGGTGCTCGGCAATCACGACCCGGAGCCGCCCGAGGGGCTCGGCGGCACGGCGATGGCGGAGCTGCGCCTTGGCCCGCTCGTCTTCCGCCATGAGGCACGTGCGCGGTCCGACGGAGGGGCCGAGCTGTGCGGCCACCACCACCCGAAGGCGAGCGTGCCGATCCGCGGCACGACGGTGACGCGGCCCTGCTTCGTCGCCGACGCGGCACGGCTGATGCTGCCGGCGCTCGGCGCCTACACGGGCGGGCTGGACGTGCGCGACCCGGCCATCGCCCGGCTTTTCCCGCGCGGCGGCCGGGTGTTCCTGCTCGGCCGGGACCGGCTGTTCAGCTTCCCGCTGGCCGGAAGGCGGGTGGCCGCCCCCTGACGCCCCGTGGCGGGCGGCGCCTCCCCTATTTCGGGCAGGCCGCCGGCCGCGCCGCCTTGGGATCCGGCCCGGGCTGGCAGGCGAAGGTGACGCCGGGGACCACGGCCATCGCCGGCACCGTCGGGATTTCGGTGGCGCCGAAGGGGCCCGCGACCTTGTGCGACACGGCGGGCACGCTCTTGAGATAGGCGGCGATGGCGAAGGCGTCGGCGTGGCTGAGGCCGGCGAAGGATGCGTACGGCATGGCCGGCGCCAGCATCCGCCCGTCAGGCCGCTTGCCGGTGGTGAAGGCGGTGACGATCTGGGCCTCGGTCCAGCCGCCCAGGCCGGTCGCCTTGTCCGGCGTCAGGTTCGCCGGCACGAAGGCGCCCATGCCGGGGATGCCGAAGGCGATGTCCGACCCGCCGAGATAGCGCGTCATGTCCGGGTGGCCGGTCAGGCTGCCCGGGGTATGGCAGTCGCTGCACCCGCCAAATTTCACCAGATATTTTCCCCGGGCGATCTGCTCGGCGCTGCCCGCGGCGAGGGCGGACGAGGCGCAAAGCGTGGCCAGGGCCGCCGCGATGGCGGCCGAACGCAGGCTGTCGGGCATGGCTCTCTCCGTCCTGGGCGACCATTCCGGCCGCCGCGTGATATTCCGTGCTCAGCATTTTGTGATTCAACAAAAAAATCTTACGGGCCTGAGGCTGGTGCTGGGGTCAGCGCCGCCAGCGCCCCAGCGCCATCATGCCACCGCCTGCGAGCAATCCCCAGAAAGCACCTGATATTCCGAAAAAACTCAATCCGGACGCGGTGACCAGAAAGGTGATCCCCGCGGCCTCGCGCTGGGCCGGATCCGCCACCGCCCCCATCAGCGCGGCCCCGAAGGCGCCGAGCAGGGCGAGGCCGGCCACCGCCTCGATGAGGATCGGCGGCGCGGCGCTGATGAAGGCCGTCGCCCCGCCCGCCAGCAGGCCGAACACCACGTAGAGGCTGCCGCACACCACCGCCGCCCACCAGCGGCGCCGCGCGTCGGCATGGGCGTCCGGTCCGGCGCAGAGGGCGGCGGTGATCGCCGCGAGATTGACCGCATGGCCGCCGAACGGCGCGGCGGCGAGGCTGAACAGGCCGGTGGCGGTGAACAGCGGCCCGGGCGCGGGGCGATAGCCGTTGACGTTCAGCACCGCGAGGCCCGGGATGTTCTGCGAGGCCATGGTGACGATGAAGAGCGGCAGGGCGATGCCGACCACGCCGGCCAGCGAGAATACCGGCCGCACCAGCACCGGATGCGGCCACAGCGCCGCGGCCAGACCGGGCGGGGCGTGCGTGGTTGCCAGGATCAACCCGACGGTGACAATGACGGCAACCGGCACGGCGAGCAGCCGGCGGATGCGCGTCATCACCGCCCAGGAGAGCACGATCGCCAACCCCAGCGCCGGCGCCTGCGCCACCGCCCGCACCGGGGCCAGGCACAGGCCGAGCAGAACGCCCGCGAGCATGGCGTTGGCCAGCGGGGCGGGAATGGCCGCCACCCAGCGGCCGAGCGGCTTCCAGAGCCCGGCCACCACGATCAGCGCGCCGCACACCAGGAAAGCGCCGACGGCGGCGGCGAAGCCGCCCGGCAGCAGTCCGGACGTGGCCAGCAGCGCGCCGCCCGGCGTGGACCAAGCGATGCTGATCGGCAGGCGCGTGCGCAGGCTCAGCACGATGCCCGCCAGCCCCATGGCAATCGACAGCGACATCAGCCCCGAGGCGGCCTGGGCCGGGCTGGCGCCGACCGCGGTGAGGCCCTGGACGATGACGGCAAACGAGCTGGCGAAGCCGACGAAGGCGGCGAGCGCGCCGGCGAACAGGGCCTGGGTCGAGAAGCTGCGCATGCGAATCGGGCCTCGTGCCGGTCAGCCCGCAGTGTCACCGATTTTGACCGGGATGCGGATTCCGGGTTCGCCCCCATATGCGTCGCGCATCCACAGACGCCTCGCGCCCGTAACGCGACGCCACGGGAGACCCTGACGCCGCATGGCCGCCACCCCGACCTCTCCCAGCCCGCCCGTTCTGCTCTGGCTGCGCCGCGAATTGCGCCTGACCGACAATCCGGCCCTGCGCGCGGCGTTGGCCTCCGGCCATCCCGTGTTGCCGGTTTTTGTCCTCGATGAGGAGAGCCCGGGCGCCTGGGCGCCGGGCGGGGCCTCGCGCTGGTGGCTGCATCACAGCCTGGCGGCGCTGGCTGCCGATCTGCGGCGGCGCGGCAGCCGCCTCGTCCTGCGGCGCGGCCCCTACGCGACGGTGATCCCCGCCCTGGTCGCCGAGACCGGGGCCGTGGCGATCCATGCCGGCCAGCCGCTGGAGCCCTGGTCGCGCGCGGCGCTGCGCGGGCTGGCGCAGTCCCTGCCCGTCCGCCTGCATGTCCACGACACCGCCTTGCTGAACGCCCCGGCCACCGTGCGCACCCAGGCCGGCGGGGCGTATGGCGTGTTCACCCCCTATGCCCGGGCCTGCCTCGCGCGCGGCCTGCCGCCGCCGCCCGCGCCGGCGCCGGACCGCCTGCCCGCCGCCCCGGCGATCGCCTCGGACCGGCTGGAGGATTGGCGCCTGCTGCCGCGCCGTCCGGACTGGGCGGGCGGGCTGCGCGCCAGCTGGACTCCGGGGGAGGCAGGCGCGGCCGCCCGGCTCGCCGCCTTCCTCGACGCCGGGCTGGACGGCTATGCGGCGCGGCGCGACCTGCCGGGAATCGCAGGGACCTCGAAGCTCTCGCCGCATCTGGCCTGGGGCGAGATATCCCCGGGCGCCATGTGGCACGAAGCGGCGGCGCGCGGCGGCGCGGGGCTGGGGGTGTTCGTCAACGAGCTGCTGTGGCGCGAATTCTCGGCCCAGCTTCTGTGGCACAATGCCGAGTTGCCGAGCGCGCCGCTGCGCCGGGACTTCGCCGCCATGCCCTGGCGCGAGGACGCACCCGCCCTGGCCGCCTGGCAGCGCGGGCAGACCGGCATCCCCATCGTCGATGCCGGCATGCGCGAGCTGTGGCACACCGGCTGGATGCACAACCGGGTGCGCATGGTGGCGGCGAGTTTCCTGGTGAAGCACCTGATGATCCCGTGGCAGCGCGGCGAGGCGTGGTTCTGGGACACGCTGGTCGATGCCGATCTCGCCACCAACGCCGCGTCCTGGCAGTGGGTGGCCGGGTGCGGGGCGGATGCGGCACCCTATTTCCGCATCTTCAATCCGGTGCTGCAGGGCGCGAAATTTGATGCCGACGGCGCCTATGTGCGCCGCTTCGTGCCCGAACTCGCGGCCCTGCCGGCGCGCCACATCCATGCGCCGTGGCTGGCCCCCCCGGCGGCGCTCGCAGCCGCCGGCATTCGCCTCGGCACCGATTACCCGGCGCCGATCATCGACCTCGCGGCCGGGCGCGCCCGCGCGCTCGACGCCTTCCACGCCCTGCCCAAGAGCCCCGCTTGACCCGCCGCGCGCGCCCGCTCGCCCCTAACCGCGCGACGCTGGGTGGATGCTCGGCTGCGCGCGGCGGGCTTTCGCCGCGCGGATTCGTTTCATGGTGATTCCGCGCATGCTCGGCTACGCCTTCAATCCGATTGCCTTTTTCTTCTGCTATGACGAGCATGGTCAACTCGGCGCGGTGCTGCACCAGGTGAAGAACAATTTCGGCGACCAGACCAGCTATCTGCTTCCGGTGACCGGGCCGGGCGTGGCGCGCGGGCAGGCCGCGAGACACATGCACGTCCCGCCGTTCTCCGACCGCGATGGCGGCGATCGCTTCGCGCTTTCGGCGCCGGATTTCGACAGCCCTGGCGCGACCCTCGCCCTGTCCACCCGCCACGGCGCCGAGGGGGCACCGCCGCCCCTGCCGGCGGATGATCCGGGAGAGTTCGCATGAGTGCGGCCGAGACCATGACCGACGCGCCCGCAAGCCCGCCTCGCGACCGCTGGTTCCGCTTCGCGCTGCGCGTGGCGCAGATGATCCACACCGGCACGCTGACCTTGGTGCTGCCCGACGGCTCCAGCCATCGCGTGCAGGCCAGCGCCGCTCCGTCGGCCACCGTCGTGCTGAACGGGCCGCGCGCGGTGCGCCGGCTGGTCACCGGCGGCAGCCTGGGGCTCGCCGAGGCCTATATCGAGGGGCTGTGGGACAGTCCCGATATCGGTGCGGTGATGGCGCTGGCGGCTGCCAACGAGGCGGAGTGGGAGCGGCTGCTGAACGGGCGGCCCTGGGTTCGCGCCGTGGCGCGCCTGGCGCATGCGCTGCGGGCCAACACGCGCCGCGGCGCGCAGCGCAACATCACCGAGCATTATGATCTCGGCAATGAGTTCTACGCCGCCTGGCTCGATCCCTCGATGACCTATTCGAGCGCCATTTTCGAGGGCGGCGCGCGCGGCCTGGAAGAGGCGCAGCTGCGCAAATGCCACCGGCTGTGCCAGCTTCTGCGGCTCGCGCCGGGCATGCGGCTGCTGGAGATCGGCTGCGGCTGGGGCGGCTTTGCCGAGATCGCCGCGCGCGACTACGGATGCAGCGTGGTCGGCATCACCCTCTCGCCCGCGCAGCTGGAATACGCGCAGGCCCGCATCGCCCGCGCCGGGCTGTCCGAGCGGGTCGAGCTGCGCCTGCAGGATTACCGCGATGTCGGCGGCGCCTTCGACCGCATCGCCTCGATCGAGATGTTCGAGGCGGTGGGGCAGCGCTACTGGCCGACCTTCTTCCAGGTGATCCGCGAGCGGTTGCGCAAGAACGGCATAGCGGGCCTCCAGGTCATTACTATTTCGGACCGGCTTTTCGACAATTACCGCCGTGGCGCCGATTTCATCCAGCGCCACGTCTTCCCCGGCGGCATGCTGCCGAGCAAGCCGCTGTTGCAGGAGCATATCGAGCGGGCCGGGCTGGCCTGGGGCGAGGCGCATTGGTTCGGCGGGCATTACGCGGAGACGCTGGCGCGCTGGCAGCACGCCTTCCAGCAGGCCTGGCCGCGCATCGTCGCCACCACCGCCCTCAGCCGGCGGCCCTGCGACGCGCGCTTCAAGCGCCTGTGGGAA
>JAGXAV010000123.1 GCA_018971455.1 Rhodospirillales bacterium | reverse complement strand
GCCGTTCGACGAGGCGCCGGCCCCCTTCGCCCCGATCGCCCCCTTGCCGGTCGCCCCCATGCCGGTCGCCCCCATGCCGGCCGTGCCGATGACGGCGCCGACCCCGCAGAGTGCCGCCGCGCCGGCCGCCACCGCCGGCGATGGCACGCTGCTCGCCGCCTTCCTGCGCGGCGCGGACATGGCCGGCACGGATGTCGGCGATCCGGTGGCCAAGATGGAGGCGTTGGGGGCGGCATTCCGTGCCCTGGTCGGCGGGCTGCGCCAGGTGCTGATCGCGCGCGCCGCCATCAAGGGCGAGTTCCGCATCGAGCAGACGATGATCCGCGCGCGCGGCAACAACCCGCTGAAATTCTCCACCGGCGATGATGACGCGCTGACCGCGCTGATCGGCGCGGGGCGGCGCAGCGACATGGCGCCGGGCGCCGCGGTGGCCGACGCGCTGCGCGACATCCGCCTGCACGAGCTGGCCTCGGTCGCGGCGATGCAGACGGCGGTGCGTGCCCTGCTCGCCCGCCTCGACCCCGCCCCCCTGCGCAACGCCGCCGAGGGCGGCGGCATTGCCCTGCCCGGCGCGCGCAAGGCACGCGCCTGGGACGAGTTCGAGAAGCTGCACGCCGCCATCACCCAGGCGCTGAGCGATGATTTCGACAGCGTGTTCGGCAAAAGCTTCGCGCGTGCCTATGAACAGGCTTTGGCCGAAGCCAGCGCCAAGGAGTCCCAGCCGTGATCTCGCGCCGCCATCTGCTCACCCTGCCCGCCATTCTCGCCGTGCCCGCCGCCCTCGCCAGCTGCGCGAGCCCGCCGCCGCCACCGGCGACGCTCAATCTCACGCTGGTCGGCGGCGCCGATCAGAACCCCGACGCAGTCGGCAAGCCGGCCTCGGTGGCGGTCAAGATGTTCCAGCTGGCCGCCAGCGGAAAATTCGAGCGTGCCGACGTGTTCGCCATCATCGAGCACGAGAAGGACACGCTCGGCACCGACGACCTGGCCTCCGAGGAGTTCGTCATCGCGCCGGGCGAGACCCGCAAGATCACGCGCGAGCTCAAGAAAGGCACGCAGATGATCGGGCTGATCGTGCTGTTCCGCGACATCGACCACGCCACCTGGCGGGTGATGCACGCCGCCCCCTCCAGCGGGCCGTTCGATCTCACGCTCAAGACCGCCGGCATCAAGGCCATGCTCGCCTAGATCGCACGCGACTGCTACGCTTTCGCCACGTTCGGACAGGGTGGAGATTCAGGCCGGTGACGTCATGACGTGGACCAACCGGGTGATCTGGCAGGAAGGGATGTTCCTGCGCGCCCAGCATTTCCAGCAACAGGATCGCTGGGGCGAGGCGCAGCTGCGCGCGCGCACGGCGGCGCTGCGTCCGTACCCCTGGGGCATCACCGAAATGCTGGTGGATCGCGACCTGCTCGGCACCGGGCGCTTCGCGCTGGCATCGGCCGCCGGCGTCTTCGAGGACGGCACCCCCTTCGCGATCCCTGGCGAGACCGACCACCCCGCCCCGCTCGATCTGCCGGACAGTGCCCGCAACGTGCTGGTCTATCTCGCCCTGCCGATCCGCCAGGCGGGTGCCGTGGAGGTTGCCGCCGGCAGCGCCACCGAGGGGCGCTACGGATTGCGCGATTTCGAGGCCTACGACACCCATTCCGACAGCCCCACGCCGTCCGAATTGCAGGTCGGCCGGCTGCGGCTGCGCTACCTGCTGGAGACCGACGAGCGGGCCGGCTATCTGTGCATGGGCGTCGCCCGCGTCACCGAGGTCGCGGCCGACAAGCGGGTGACGCTGGACGAGCGCTGGGTGCCACCGGCGCTGATCTGTTCGGCGACCCCGGTGCTGTCCGGCCTGATCACCGAATTGTCGGGCATGCTGAACCAGCGCGGCGAGGCGCTGGCCGCCAGGCTGACCGCCCCGGGATCGCGCGGCGTGGCCGAGGTGGCCGATTTCATGCTGCTGCAGACCATCAACCGCTGGCAGAAGCTGCTGTCGCACTGGGCCGATGCGGGGCTGGTGCACCCGGAGGAGCTTTACGCGGCACTGATCCAGATGGCCGGCGAGTTCGCCACCTTCACCGAGACGACACGCCGCCCCAATGCCTATCCCGCCTATCGCCATGACGACCTGCAACGCAGCTACGCGCCGGTGGTGGCCGATCTGCGGCGCTCGCTGTCGGCGGTGATCGAGCAGACGGCGATTGCCGTGCCCCTGCAGGAGCGCCAGTACGGCGTGCGCGTCGGCCCGATCACCGACCGCTCCATTCTGCGCGGCAGCAATTTCGTACTGTCGGTGCGCGCCGACATGCCGACGGAAAACCTGCGCCGGCTGCTGCCCGCGCAGGTCAAGATCGGCGCCGTGGAGCATATCCGCGAACTGGTCAACGTGGCGCTGCCCGGCATCGCCATCCGCCCGCTGCCGGTGGCGCCACGGCAGATCCCGTTCTACGCCGGTGCGTCGTATTTCGAACTCGACCGCAACTCTCCGCACTGGCAGCAGATGCAGACGTCCGGCGGCTTCGCCATCCACGTCTCCGGTGAGTTCCCGAACATGCAGATGGAGCTGTGGGCCATCCGCGGCTGACCGGCCGCCGCGCCCGCATAAAAAGGACCCGAGGCCATGAGCGACAATCCGTTCTCGGAGCCCGACGACAGCGACCGCACCGTCATCCGTCCGGCCCCGGGCGGCCGACGGCCAGCAGCGCCCCCCGCCCAGCCGGCGATGGGTACGCCGATGGCTGGCCCGGTGGGCGGAGTGCCGCCCGCCGCCGCCCCCATGACCGGCGGGGCCGAGGCGATCGAGATGGGGCTGTCGCCGCTGACGGCGGCGGCGGCGCCGCTGCTGCAACTCCTCGCACGGCTGCGCAACACCGTGAGCCAGCCCGATTCGGGCGACCTGCGCGAGCGCGCGGTGCGCGAGCTGCGCCGCTTCGAGCAGGCCGCGCGCGATGCCGGCATTCCGATGGAGCAGCTGCGCCCAGCGCATTACGCGCTGTGCGCGAGCCTCGACGACGTGGTGCTGAACACGCCCTGGGGCAGCCAGGGCGGATGGGCCGCCGGCTCCCTGGTCTCGACTTTCCACCAGGAGGTGCGCAGCGGCGAGCGCTTCTTCGATCTGCTCGGCCAGATGAAGCAGAATCCCGGCAGCTTCCTGCCGGTGCTGGAGCTGATGTACCTGTGCCTGTCGCTCGGTTTCGCCGGGCGCTACCGCCTCTCGCCGCGCGGCATGAGCGAGCTCGACAAGATCCGCGAGGATGTCTACGCGGTGATCGTCCGCCAGCGCCCGCCTGCCGAGCCCGATCTTTCGATCCGCTGGATGGGCGCGCAGGCGCCATACCGCCCGTCGCGCGCAGCCCTGCCGGTCTGGGTCGTAGCATGCGTCGCGCTGGCCATCATCGGCGGCTTATTCGTGTATTTCTCGACCTCGCTGAACGCCGCCTCGGACGCGGCCTTCGAGCGCATGCTGACGCCGCCGCCGACCAAAATGCCCGCTCTGCTGCGCATCGCCCCGGTGCAGCCCCCGCCCCCACCGCCTGCGCCGCCCACGCCGGGCGCGCTCGACAAGCTGCGCACCTTCCTCAAGCCCGAGATCGACCAGGGCCTGGTCAGCGTTCTCGGCACCGAGGAGGCGCCGCTCGTGCGCATCCGCGGCACCGGACTGTTCGCCTCGGCCAGCGCCGCCGTCGAGCCGAAATTCATCCCGCTTCTGCAACGCATCGCCGCGGCGATGAACGCCGAGAAGGGCAGCATCCTGGTGACCGGCCATACCGACAACCAGCCGATCCATTCGGTGCGCTTCCCGTCCAATTTCGCCCTCTCATCGGCGCGCGCGGAAGCCGCCAAGGCGATCATTGCGAAGGGGCTGTCGGACCCGTCGCGCATCACCTCGGAGGGGCGCGCCGATGCGGAGCCGATCGCCTCCAACGCAACGCCCCAGGGGCGCGAGATGAACCGGCGGATCGAAGTGACGTTGCGGCGGCAGGGCTGAGGGGCGCGGGCAACCATGAAGGCTGTGATCGGATTCTTCACCTCGCGCTGGTTCCTCAGTTTCATCGGCGTGGCGCTGCTCGCCGTGCTGGTCTGGGTGTTCGGGCCGTTCCTCGATGCGCTCGCCCCCGTGGTGGTGCGCGGCGGCATTATTCTGGTGCTGCTGCTGCTGTGGTTCGGCATCAACCTGTGGCTGCATCTGCGCCGCCGCGGGCGCGAGCAGGCGCTGGAGAGCGGCGTCGCCGAGGCCGCGGCCGACCCCTCGATCGCCGCCTCGGCCGAGGAAGTCGCGGCGATGCGCGACAAGCTGACCACCGCCCTCGGCCTGCTCAAGAAGGCGCGCGGCACGCGCGGCTGGCTGTATGAGCAGCCCTGGTACGTCATCATCGGCCCGCCCGGCGCGGGCAAGACCACGGCCCTGCTCAATGCCGGCCTGACATTCCCGCTCGCCGCGGAAATGGGCCAGCAGGCGATCGCCGGCGTCGGCGGCACGCGCATGTGCGAGTGGTGGTTCACCGAGAACGCCGTGCTGATCGACACCGCCGGGCGCTACACGACGCGCGATTCGGACGCCGCGGTGGACCGCGCCGGATGGGAAGGCTTCCTCGACCTGCTCAAGCGCACGCGCGAGCGCCAGCCGCTGAACGGCGTGCTGGTGGCCATCGCGCTGTCGGACATCGCCACCGCCCCGCAGGCCGAGCGGCTCGCCCATGCGCGCGCCATCCGCAAGCGGGTGAAGGAACTCTCCGAGCGGCTCGGCGTGCGGGTGCCGGTCTATGCCATTCTCACCAAGGCCGACCTGCTCGCCGGCTTCAGCGAGTTCTTCGACGATCTCGATCGCGAGAAGCGCGCGCAGGTCTGGGGCACCACCTTCCCGCTGGCGGCGGGGCGTGGCGAGGCCGGCCCCGTGGCCGGCTTCGCCGCCGAGTTCAAGGCGCTGGTGGAGCGGCTCAACACCCGCCTGCTCGATCGGTTGCAGACCGAGCGCAGCCCCGAGCGGCGGGCCATGATTGCCGGTTTTCCCGCCCAGGTGGCGAGCCTGGAGGCGCCCCTCGCCGAGTTCCTGCAGGAGGCGTTCGGCGGCTCGCGCCTCGACCCCGCGCCGTTCCTGCGCGGCGTCTACATGGCCTCCGGCACCCAGGAAGGCACGCCGATCGACCGCCTGACCGGCGCCCTCGCCCGCGCCTTCGGCGTCGATCAGCGGCGCGCGCCGAGCCTGCGCCCCGAGCAGGGACGCAGCTACTTCCTCGGCCGCCTGCTGCGCGACGTGGTGTTCGGCGAGGCCATGCTGGTGACCAGCAGGCCCGGGGCGGCGCGCCGGCGCGCGCTGATCCGCGCCGGAGCCTTCGGCGTGCTCGCCCTGCTGGTGGTGGGCATCGGCGCCGCGCTGTGGCACAGCCGCAGCACGAACCAGGCGGCGATCGCCGAAACCAACGCCGCCCTCGACCGCTACATCAAGACCGCCTCCGCCCTGCCGCTCGACCCGGTGCGTGACGCCGACCTTCCGCCGGTGCTGCCGCTGCTCGACCAGGCCCGCGATCTCCCGTTCGGCGCGGCGCGCCACGGGCAGGACCGGGCGGGCGGGCTGGGCCTGTCGCAGGCGGGAAAACTCGCCACCGGCGCGCGGCTGGTCTACCGCCATGCGCTGGAGCGCGTGCTGCTGCCGCGGCTGGTGCTGCGGCTGGAGGCGCAGATGCGCGGGGCCATGAACCAGCCCGACCTGCTCTACGAGGCCACCCGCGTCTATCTGATGCTCGGCAGTGCCGGGCCGATGGACAAGGAACTGGTGCGCGCCTGGATGGCGCTGGACTGGCAGGCGAGCTTCCCCGGCGCGCCCGCCACGCCGCTGCGCCAGGAC
Organism: Rhodospirillales bacterium; assembly: GCA_018971455.1. GTDB lineage: Bacteria > Pseudomonadota > Alphaproteobacteria > Acetobacterales > Acetobacteraceae > REEB85. The sequence continues at coordinate 665 of JAGXAV010000123.1, read as the reverse complement.
CTCGCCGGCCATCTCGACGCGCTGCTCGCGGCCCCGCTGCCGCCGGTCTCGCTCGATGGCGGGCTGGTCGAGGATGCGCGGCGGGTGCTGAGCCGCATTCCGCTGGCCCAGCGCGTCTATGCCCGCATCAGCCAGTCCTCCGCCGCGCAGCGCCTGCCGCCGTGGCGCCCGGCCGACGCCGCCGGCGCATCGGGCGTGCGGGTGTTCATCCGCAGCTCCGGCAAGCCGCTGAGCGAGGGCGTGCCCGGCTTCTACACCATCGTGGGCTTCCACGGCGTGCTGCTGCCCGCCCTTGCCAATGTCGCCCGCGAGGTGGCCGGCGAGAGCTGGGTGCTCGGCACGCGCACGGAAATCAACCCGGCCAGCCCGGAGATGCAGGGGCTGGAGCGTGACGTCATCGGCCTCTACGAGAAGGATTACGCGGCCCATTGGGACGCGCTGCTCGCCGATCTCAACATCGAGCCCTGGAGCAATCTCAACCAGTCGGTGCAGGACCTCTACATCCTGTCCTCGCCGCAATCGCCGATGCGCGACCTGCTGGCCGGCATCGCGCGGCAATTGACGCTGTCGGTGCCGCCGCCGCCGCCACCGGGCACCAAGGCCGCCACCACGGCCGCCGGCACAGCCGGCCAGGCCGCCGGCCTCACCGGCGCGGAGAACCGGCT
>JAGXAV010000122.1 GCA_018971455.1 Rhodospirillales bacterium | reverse complement strand
ACCAACCACGTGCTGGCGCGGATGGAGGAACTGCCCGCCTGGGTGACGCTGTCGCCCAGCGTCATCGGACTTGCGGGAATCGCGGTGGCCTACCTGTTCTACATGATGGCGCCGGCCATCCCCGCGCGGCTCGCGGTGCAGTTCGGCGGGATCTACCGCTTCCTGCTCAACAAATGGTATTTCGACGAGCTGTACAACGCGGTGCTGGTGCAGCCGATGCTCTGCCTGTCGCGCGCGCTGTGGCAGGTTGGTGATGTGACGATCATCGATGGCGTGCCGAACGGGCTTGCCAGCCTGACCAGTGACGGATCGACGCGGGTGGTGAAGCTCCAGACCGGGTCGATTGCCGTCTATGCCTTTTCGATGCTGATCGGGCTCGTCGTGCTCGTCAGCGTTTTCCTGTTATTCCGGTGAATGTGATGAACGCGGCCGGCTTCCCTTTGCTTTCGCTCATCACCTGGCTGCCGCTGGTCGGCGGGGCGATCATCATGTCGGTGCGCGGCGAGGAGGCGGTGGTGGCCTCCAACGCCCGCTGGACGGCGCTGTGGACCAGCCTCGTGGTGTTCGCGCTGTCGCTCATCCTGTGGGTGCGCTTCAACCAGGCCGATGGCGGGTTCCAGTTCGTCGAGAATGCCGCCTGGCTGCCGCAATGGGGCATTTCCTACAAGATGGGCGTGGACGGCATTTCGGTGCTGTTCGTGCTGCTTTCCACCGCGCTGACGCCGATCTGCATCCTGGCGAGCTGGGATGCGATCACCGTGCGCGTGCGCGAGTACATGCTCGCCTTCCTGGTGCTGGAGACGATGATGGTGGGCATGTTCTGCGCCCTCGATTTCGTCGTCTTCTACATGTTCTTCGAGGGCGTGCTGATCCCGATGTATCTCATCATCGGCGTATGGGGCGGTCCGCGGCGCGTCTATGCGGCGATCAAGTTCTTCCTCTACACGCTGGCCGGCTCGGTGCTGATGCTGCTGGCGCTGCTGGCCATGTGGTACCAGACCGGCACCACCGACATTTCGGTGCTGCTGCACACGCAGTTTCCTCCGGCGATGCAGACCTGGCTGTTCCTCGCCTTTCTCGCCTCGTTCGCGGTGAAGGTGCCGATGTGGCCGGTGCACACCTGGCTGCCGGATGCGCATGTCGAGGCGCCGACGGCGGGGTCGGTGATCCTGGCCGGCGTGCTGCTGAAGATGGGGGCGTATGGGTTCCTGCGCTTCTCGGTGCCGATGCTGCCGCTGGCCTCGGCGAATCTGGCGCCGCTGATCTATGCGCTGTCCGTGGTGGCGGTGGTCTACACCTCGCTGGTGGCGCTCGCGCAGACCGACATGAAGAAGCTGATCGCCTATTCCTCGGTAGCGCATATGGGGGTGGTGACGATCGGCATCTTCACCTTCAACATCCAGGGCATTTCCGGCGCGCTGTTTCAGATGCTGTCGCACGGCGTGGTGTCGGCCGCACTCTTCCTGTGCGTCGGCGTGGTCTATGACCGCATCCACACGCGCGACATCGCCCGCTATGGCGGCCTCGCGGACCGCATGCCGCGCTATGCGCTGGCCTTCATGCTGTTCACCATGGCCAGCGTCGGCCTGCCCGGGACGGCCGGTTTCGTCGGTGAGTTCCTGGTGCTGGTGGGGGCGTTCAAGGTCAGTTTCTGGCTCGCCCTGCTGGGGAGCCTGGGGATGATCCTGGGGGCTGCCTACATGCTCTATCTCTACCGCCGGGTGATCTTCGGCAGCCTGACGCGGGACGACCTGAAATCCATTCTGGATCTCTCGCCGCGCGAGATCGCGGTGTTCGCGCCGCTGGTGCTGCTGACCCTGTGGATGGGCATTTATCCGTCGAGCTTCACCGGCTTCTTCGATGCGGCGGTGGGGGCCATGGTGGAGCATCACCAGGCGGCCCTCGTGGGCACGGCGAGGTTTGCGCAAATCCTGCCCGCCGGAGGGCTGCACCCATGAGCGGGACCTCCATGAACTGGGTGCTGGCGCTTCCCGAGATCGCGCTATCCGTGTGCGGCATGGGCATTCTGCTGGTCGGCGTGCTGCAGCGGCGCGATACGTTCCGCTTTTGCAGCATGCTCACCGTGGGCGCCTTCCTTTTGGCCGCCGTACTGGTGATCTCGACCGGGCAGGGCGTGGGCTATCGCGGTCTTTTCACCGATGATGCATTCAGCGCCTTCGTCAAGTTGCTGGTGCTCGCGGCGGCGGCGCTCGGCGTCGTGGTCTCGCTCGACTACAACGAGCATGCCAATCTGCGGCGCTTCGAGTTTCCGGTGCTGGTGCTGTTCTCCACCGTCGGCATGATGCTGATGGCCTCGGCGAACAATCTGATGACGCTCTACATGGGCGTCGAGCTGATGAGCCTGTCGATCTACGTGCTCGCGGCCTTCGCGCGCGACGAGCTGCGTTCCTCGGAGGCGGGGCTGAAGTATTTCGTGCTCGGGGCGCTGGCCTCGGGGCTGCTGCTCTACGGCATTTCGCTGGTCTATGGCTTCTCCGGCGGCATGGGGTTCACCGAGCTGGCCAAGGCATTGGCCGATCCGGCGCATGTGTCGCCCGGGCTGGTCGTCGGCATCGTGTTCGTGGTGGCCGGCCTCGCCTTCAAGATCTCGGCCGTGCCGTTCCATATGTGGACGCCGGACGTGTACGAGGGCGCGCCCACGCCGGTGACGGCGTTCATGGGCACCGCGCCGAAGGTCGCGGCCATGGCCCTGCTGGTGCGGGTGATGGCGGCGCCGTTCGGCCATCTGCTCGGCGAGTGGCAGCAGCTCATCGTGCTGGTCTCGGTCGCGTCCATGCTGCTCGGCTCGCTGGCGGCGATCGGCCAGCGCAACATCAAGCGACTGATGGCCTATTCGTCGATCGGCCATATGGGCTACGCGCTGATCGGCCTGGCTGCCGGCACGCAGGCCGGCATTCGCGGCGTGCTGGTCTACCTGGTGACCTACGTCTTCATGAACATCGGCACCTTCGCGCTGATCCTGGCGATGCGCCGGCGGGGCCGGATGGTCGAGGGCATCGCCGACCTGTCGGGGCTTGCCCGGCGTGACCCGGCCATGGCGCTGGGGCTGGCCGTCTTCATGTTCAGCATGGCCGGCATTCCCCCGTTTTCGGGCTTCTGGGGGAAATACTTCATCTTCACCGCGGCGGTGCAGCAGGGGATGTGGGCGCTCGCCGTCATCGGCGTGCTGACCAGCGTGATCGGCGCGTTCTATTACATCCGCATCATCAAGGTGATGTATTTCGATACCGAGGGCGAGGCGTTCGAAGCGCGGCCGGCCTCGCTGTCCTTCGTCGCGGCGGCGGGCGGAATTTTCACCACCTTCTTCTTCGTTTTCCCGGCGCCGCTGGTGGCGGCGGCCGAATTGGCCGCGAAGGCGCTGTTCAGGTGAGCCGGGCCGCCGCCGGGGCGTGGCGGCTCATGAGTTTCGAGACGCTGGGCTCGACGTCGGATCATTGCCGTGCCTGCGCCGAGGCCGGCGAGCCCGACGGCCTCGCCGTCCTGGCCGGCCAGCAGACCGGCGGCCGGGGAAGCCATGGGCGGGCCTGGGCCTCGCCGGCCGGCAATCTGTATTGCTCCGTGCTGATGCGGCCGAAGGGGGCCGCGCGCGAGGGTGGGCTGTGGTCGCTGCTCGCCGGGGTGGCGGTGGCCGAGGCGGTGGCGGCGCTGCTGCCTGATCCGGTCAGGCTGTCGTTGAAATGGCCCAATGATCTGCTGCTCGACGGATGCAAGCTCGCCGGCATCCTGGTCGATTCCTCGCCCGATGGCGCGGGCGGGCTGGCGTGGCTCGTGATCGGCATCGGCGTCAATCTGGCCCATGCGCCGGACGTGCCGGGACGGCGGACGGCGTGCCTTGCGCCATTCGGGCCGCCGCCCGCGCCGGAGGCCATGGCGCGCGCGATTCTGGCGCGGCTCGATGCGTGGCGGGCCATCCAGGCCGCTGAGGGCTTCGCGCCGGTCCGTGCCGCGTTTCTCGCGCGCGCGCCGCGCCTCGGCACGAGGATGGCGGTGCGCATCGGGGACACCGAGACGGCCGGGAATTTCGCGGGGCTTGGCGAGGATGGCAGCCTGCTGCTGGAGGCCGGTGCCCGGGTGCGCGCCTTCGCGGCGGGCGAGGTTCGTTTGCTGGCGGGAGCGTAGCGATGCTGCTGGTCGTCGATGCGGGCAACACCAACGTGGTTTTCGCGGTGCATGACGGGGCGCAGTGGCGCGGCATCTGGCGCATCGCCACCGACCCGCAGCGGACGAGCGACGATTATGCGGTGTGGCTGCTCACGCTGCTCCGGCTCACCGGGCTGGCGCGCGAGCAGGTGACGGGGGCGGTGATCGGCACGGTGGTGCCGGCGGCTCTCTACCACCTGCGCCGGCTGTGTCGCGACTGGTTCGAGGTCGAGCCGCTGGTTGCGCGCTCCAGCGTTCATTGGGGATTCGACATCAAGGTGGACAGCCCGGCCGAGGTGGGGGCCGACCGGCTGCTCAACGCGCTGGCCGGCCATGCGGCCTATCGCGGGCCGCTGGTGGTGATCGATTTTGGCACCGCCACCACCTTCGATGTGGTGGATGCCGACGGCGCCTATCTCGGCGGGATCATATGCCCGGGCATCAACCTCTCGATCGAGGCGCTGCACCGTGCCGCCGCCCGGCTGCCGCGGATCGGCATCGGCCGGCCGCAGGCCGTGATCGGCACGAACACGGTGGCTGCCATGCAGTCCGGCATCTACTGGGGCTATGTGGCGATGATCGAGGGGCTGGTGGCGCGCATCCAGGCCGAGTACGGCGGCGGGCTCAAGGTGATCGGCACCGGCGGCCTGGCGCCGCTGCTCGCCGAGGGCACCAGCGTGATCGGCCATATCGACCCGGATTTGACGCTGGACGGGCTGCGCCTGTTGGCGGCGCGCAATCCGGTCCCCACATTATCCCGTGAGCGGGCGCGGCTGGTGGATATCGAGTAGCCGCACCGCAATTCCCCTCTCGCGCCGGGCGAACCCGCTCGGCGCCCCTGAATTTGAAGGCATGTTGATGGATTTGGCGAACAGCGACTTCGCGTTCCTGCCGCTCGGCGGGACCGGCGAGATCGGGATGAATCTGAACCTCTACCGCTATGGCGGAAAATGGCTCGCGGTTGATTGCGGCATCGGCTTCGGCGGCGCGGAGTTGCCGGAGGTCGAGGTGATGATGCCGGATCCGGCCTTCCTCGCCGAGCGGCGGGACCGGCTGGTCGGCCTGGTGATCACGCACGCCCATGAGGACCATATCGGCGCGGTTGCCTGGCTGTGGCCGCAGCTGCGCTGCCCCGTCTATGCGACGCCGTTCGCCGCCGCCGTGCTGCGCCGCAAGCTTGGCGAGGTCGGGCTGGTGGCGCAGGTGAAGATCCACGTCATCGCGCCCGGCGGCAGCTTCGAGCTGGCGCCGTTCACCCTGCAATTCCTGCGCATGGCCCATTCCATCCCCGAGGCGCAGGCGCTGGTGATCCGCACGCCGGCCGGCATCGTGCTGCACACGGGCGACTTCAAGCTCGATCCCGAGCCGCTGGTCGGCCCGCGCAGCGACGAGGCGGCGCTGGCCGCCCTCGGCGAGGAGGGCGTGCTGGCGATGGTGTGCGATTCCACCAACGCCATGGTCGAGGGCCATTCCGGCTCGGAGGCCGATGTCCGGCGCAGCCTTGCCGCCCTGGTGCGCTCTCTGCGCGGACGGATTGCGGTGACCTGCTTTGCCAGCAACGTGGCGCGCGTCGAGTCCGTCGCGCTCGCGGCCCGCGATGCCGGGCGCAGCGTGGCGGTTGTCGGCCGCTCGCTGCGCAATCTCGACGCCGCGGCGCGGGAATGCGGGTATCTGAAGGGCATCGCGCCGTTTCTCGGCGAGGATGCCGCCAACGACATCGAGGATGATCGGCTGCTCATTCTGGTGACCGGCAGCCAGGGCGAGCCGCGCAGCGCGCTGGCGCGCATCGCGCTCGACAGCCATCCGCGCATCGCCCTGGGCGAGGGGGACACGGTGGTGTTCAGCAGCCGCGTCATTCCCGGCAATGAGCGCGCCATCGGCACGGTGCAGGACAATCTGGTGCGCCGCGGCGTGCGCCTGATGACCGATACGGACCACATGATCCACGTCTCGGGCCATCCGGCGCGGGACGAGCTGCGCAAGCTCTACCGGCTGGTCCGGCCGCGCTTCTCGGTGCCGGTGCATGGCGAGTGGCGCCATCTCTCGGCCCATGCGGAGCTGGCGCAGGAGGCCGGCGTGCCGCCGATCCTGCTCGAGGATGGCGACGTGCTGAGCCTGACGCCCGGCCGGCCGGAAGTGACCGACAGCGCGCCGGTGGGGCGCCTCGTCCTCGACGGTGGCCGGCTGGTGCCGCTCGGCGGGAAAGTGATGGGCGAGCGGCGGCGCATGCTGTTCAACGGGGTGGCGATCGCCTCGCTCGCGGTGGATGCGGCCGGCAAGGTGCGGGGGGCGCCGCGGCTCAGCGCGCCCGGGCTGTTCGACCCGGAAGACCCGGAAACCGCCCGCATCG
>JAGXAV010000121.1 GCA_018971455.1 Rhodospirillales bacterium | reverse complement strand
GCCGCGTCGGCGGCTTCCAGCACCGCCGTGCCGCCGCTGGCGGCAATCGCACGGGCGTAGCGGGCGCACAAGGCGGGGGCGCCGATGAGATGCACGGCCTGGCCCGCCGGCGCCTCCGCGCGCACCTCGTGGCCGATCAGCAGGCCGGAGAGATAGGCGGCGCTGGCGGTGTCGGGCAGCCGGCCGAACAGGCCGAGCGTGCGCACGCCGAAGAGGTGGTGCAGCAGATGGCCGGGCTCGGCGGCGCGGGCGAGGCCGGCGTCGAAGGCGTCGGGGTCATCGGCCTCGCCGGTCATCATGCGGCCCAGGATGGTGCCGGCGCGCAGGGCCGCGAAGGCCTCGCCGCTCAGATAGGTGCGGAAGGACAGGATGCGCCCCGCCTCGACGCGCGCCCATTTGGCGTGGCTGCCGGGCAGGCAGGCCAGCCCGCGCGCCGCGCTGCTGATGATCTGCGTCTCCTCGCCGCGCATCACTTCCGGCGTGCCGGCTGCATCGGTGCCGGCCGCATCGGTGCCCGACAGGCCGGGGACCAGGCGCACCGCCGCCCCCTCGAACGGCACGGCGACGAGCGCGCGGGCGAGCTCCGCGGCGCCGGCCGGGCAGGGGAGGTAGGGCGCCTCCACCCAGCCCTGGCGGCTGCCGACCATGCCGGCCATCAGCACGCGGGTCTCGCCGGCGGCGAGCCATTCGCCGACCGCCTCGCGCAGCGCGCCGGCGAAGCCGCCCGGCGGGACGTGCAGGATGCCGCCGGCGCTCTCGCGGCGCGCGAGGATGCGGCCATCTTCGGCCAGCCGATAGGCGCGCAGGCTGCTGGTGCCCCAGTCGATGCCGATCATCGGGTCAGCTCGCGGGGCCGGCGGGGGGTGGGGAGGTCATGTTGGTCCTTGTGCGACGGGTGGGGCCGCCGCACGATAGCCGCAATGGGGGTCTGGCGGGCAATCCTGTGGCGTGGCGGCGTCGGCGCGGTGTTCGCCGTCGTCCTGCTGCCGCTTGTCGCGGTGGTGTGGCTGAGCTTCTTCAACCAGGAGATCATCGCCTTCCCGCCGGAGGGCTATACGTGGCGCTGGTATGCCAATGCCTGGAGCCAGCGGCAATTCGCCAGCGGCTTCCTCAATTCTCTGGAGATCGCGCTGATCGCCGCCTCGATCGGGGTCACGGTGGGCACGGCGGCGGCGTATGCGCTGGTGCGCGCGCGGTTTCCCGGCAAGACCGCGATCGCCGGGCTGCTGCTCGGGCCGCTGGCGATTCCGGGCGTGGTGCTCGGCACTGGGCTCTACGTGTTTTTCGTGCAGATCGACAACGCCATCGACTTCCAGATCGTCGCGACACTCCCCGGGCTGATCGCGGCCCATGTGCTGCTGACGATTCCCTGGACGGTCCGCCTGGTCGCCGCCAGCCTGCAGGGGCTGCATCCGGCGGCGGAGGAGGCGGCGGCCAATCTCGGTGCGCGGCCATGGACGGTGTTCCGGCGCGTCACCTTGCCGATGATGCGCGCGGGGGTGGTGGCGGGCGCGCTGTTCAGCTTCATCCAGAGCTTCGAGAACCTCGAATTGACCCTGTTGCTCACCGGCCCCGGCCGTTCCACCCTGCCGGTGGAAATGCTCAATTATCTCGAATTCCGCGTCGATCCGACGCTGGCGGCGGTGGCCACCGTGCAGATCGTGCTGATCGGCGCGCTGATGCTGATCACCGACCGCTTCGTCAACATCTCGCGGGTGGTGGCGTGACCAGCCTTTCCCTGGACGGGCTGCGGCGCGAATACGGCGCCACGGTGGCCGTCGACCGGGTCGATCTGGAAATGCAGCAGGGCGAGCTGGTGGCGCTGCTCGGCCCGTCGGGCTGCGGCAAGACGACCACGCTGCGCATGGTGGCGGGGTTCGTGGCCCCCACCAGCGGGCGGGTGGTGATCGGCGGGCGCGACGTGACGGCGGCCCCGCCCTATGCGCGCGATACCGGCATGGTCTTCCAGGGCTACGCGCTGTTCCCGCATATGAGCGTCGCCGAGAATGTCGGCTTCGGGCTCGAAATGCGCCGGGTGCCGCGCGCCGAGCGGGGGGCGCGGATTGCCGAGGCGCTGCGCCTGGTGCGCCTGGAGGGGTTGGCCGAGCGGCGCCCTGCGCAGCTTTCCGGCGGCCAGCAGCAGCGCGTGGCGCTGGCGCGCGCGCTGGTGGTGAACCCCGCGGTGTTCCTGCTCGACGAGCCGCTCTCCAACCTCGATGCCAGGCTGCGCGCGGAGGTGCGGGTGGAAATCCGCGCCTTGCAGCAGCGGCTGGGGCTGACCACGCTGTTCGTCACGCACGACCAGGAGGAGGCGCTGACCATGGCCGACCGGCTGGTGGTGATGCAGGGCGGGCGGGTGCGCCAGACCGGCACGCCGGAGGAGGTCTACGAGCGGCCGGCAGACCTGTTCGTCGCCGGGTTCATCGGCAGTTGCAACATCCTGCGCGGCGTGGTCGAGGCGCCGGGGGCGTTCCGCGCCGGCGCGATGGCGCTGCCCTGCGCTGGCGGCGCGCCGGGCGAGCGGGCCGCGCTGGTGGTGCGCCCGGAGCGCATCGCCATCGGCCCCGAGGGCAGGCTGCCGGGCCGAATCGACCTCGTCACCTATCTCGGCGGCACCACCGAATGGCATGTGACGACGGATGCCGGGGCGCTGCGCGTGAGCCAGAAGACCCCGGATGCCGCCGACCCGCGCCGCCTGCTGCGCCGTGGCGATGGCGTGATGCTCGATTGGCGGCCCGAAGCCGGCCGTCTGTTGTCTGACAGCAATGAGGGAGAGCAAGCATGACGAACGCGATTGGGCGGCGCGGGCTGCTGGCGGGGGCCGCGGCGCTGGCGGCGGCGCCGCGGGCGGAGGCGGCGGGGCGCGTGGTGGTGGGCACCTGGGGGGGCGACTACGCGGCGCTGCTCGCGTCCAACATCGACAAGCCGCTGCTCGGCCCGCTGGGCATCGAGGTGCTGCAGGACGTCGCGCCGCAGGACCCGCGCAAGGCCAAGCTGATCGCCGAGCGCGCCGCCCGGCACGGCACGATGGATGTCGCCTGCCTGTCGGATGTCGATACCTACAGCATGTCGCTCCTGGGCGTGTGGGAGCCGCTCTCGGTGAGCAGCGTGCCCAACATGGCCCATGTGCTGCCGGCGCTGCGCACCGCCTATTCGGTGCCGCACATCTACTCCGACATGGTGCTGCTGTACAATCCCGCGCGCATCAAGACGCCGCCGACCTCGTATGCCGATCTGTGGGACCCGCAGTACAAGGGCCGCGTCGGGCTGGTGGATATTCTTTATCTCTACAACATCGCCGTCGCCGCCCTGGCGCATGGCGGCAGCATGAGCAATTTCGAGCCGGCGAAGCAGGCGCTGCTCGATCTCAAGAAGAACAACGCGCCGAAGATCTACCCTTCGAACGAGGCCATGGCGACGGCCCTGAAGGGCGAGGAGGTCTGGATGGTGCCGATGTGGCTGGCGCGCGGCGTGTTCTGGAAGAAGGGCGGCGTCAACGTCGCCCATGCGGTGCCGAAGGAGGGGGCGATCTCCTACGTGTCGGCGGCCGCGGTGCCGAAGAACGCGCCGAACAAGAAGAATGCGCTGGCCTATCTCAACGCCATGCTCGACCCGCGCGCGCAGGTCGGCTTCGCCAAGAGCATGTCCTATGCGCCGACGGTGGATGACGCGCGGCTCGATGCCGGGCTGATGGGCGAGATCGGCTTCACGCCTGCCGAGCAGAAGAATTTTCGCACGCCGGATTACGGCTACATGGCGAAGAACACCTCGAATATGCTCGATTTCTGGAACAAGGAGTTCAAGGCATGCGCAGCAAGATCGGACGGCGCGGCCTGCTTGCCGGGTCGGTGGCACTGGCCGCGGCGCCGCGCGCGCAGGCGGCGGGCAAGGTCATCGTCAGCACCTGGGGCGGGGATTACGCCGCCCTGCTCAGCGCCAATGTGGAGAAGCCGCTGCTGGCGCCGAAAGGCATCGAGGTGCTGCAGGATCTCGGCAGCCAGGATGCCCGCAAGACCAAGCTGATCGCCGAGCGGGTCAGCCGTCACGGCTCGATGGACGTGGTGCATCTGGGTGACGCCGACATGTACCAGATGGCCCAGCTCGGCGTGTTCGAGGAGGTCGATCTCAAGGCGGTGCCGAACGCCGCCACCATCATTCCCAAGCTGCGCAAGCCCTATTCGATCCCGCACATCTTCTCCGCGCAGATCATCCTCTACAATCCGGACAAGGTCAGCGGCGTCACCGGCTTCGCCGATCTGTGGGACCCGAAATACAAGGGCCGCGTCGCCATCCCCGATCTCAACTACGCGGTGGTGACGTTTGGCGCCGCGCTGATCGCCGGCGGATCGATGAGCAACTGGGAGCCGGCCAAGCAGAAGCTTCTCGACCTCAAGAAGAACGATCCGAAGATCTACCCGTCGCACGAGCAGCTTGCCGCGGCCCTCAAGACTGGCGAGGTGTGGATTGCGCCGATGTGGCTGGCGCGCGGCTACATGTGGCAGAAGGCCGGCATCAATCTCGCCCATGTGGTGCCCAAGGAGGGGGCCATTCCGATCGTGTTCGAGGCCGCGGTGCCGAAGAACGCGCCGGACAAGGCGAATGCCTGGGCCTATCTCAACGCCATGCTCGACGCCAAGGCCCAGCAGGGCTTTGCCGACCGCATGGGCTATGTGCCGACGGTGAGCGATGCGACGCTGCCGGCGGCGGTGGGCGCGCAGATCGGCTTCTCGCCGGCCGACCAGGCGAAATTCAATACGCCCGATTTCGCCTATCAGGCCAAGCAGCTGCCGGCGATTCTCGATTTCTGGAACAAGGAGTTCAAGGCTTGAATGAATCGGGGCGCGCGGCCGGTCGCCCGGTCGCCGCCCTGGTGCTGCCGGCGGTGGTGCTGGTGCTGCTGATGATGGTGGCGCCGATGGTGCTGCTGTTCCGCTACTCGCTCAACATCTTCAGCCCCACGGAGCTGATGATCCAGGCGCTGACGGCGCGCAACTACCTCTCGGCGGTGACCGACCCGTACTACCTGGCGGTGATGGCCACCACCATCCGCATGGCCGTGCTGTGCACGCTGATCGCGCTGGCCGCGGGGTTCCCGGCCGCCTACACGCTGGCGCGCATGCGCGGGCGGTGGAAGGCGTGGCTGACGCTGGCGACCGTCTTTCCGCTGATGGTCGGCAACGTCGTGCGGGCGGCGGGCTGGATGACGCTGCTGGGCAATGCCGGCCTGCTCAACGCGGCGCTGAAGGCGAGCGGCCTTTTCCCCGACCCGGTACAGCTGATGTACACCCCGATGGCGGTGGCGCTCGGCATCGTCACCGTGGTCCTGCCCTACATGATCCTGACGCTTGCCAGCGTCATCGAGGGGATTCCGCGCGGGCTGGAGGAGGCGGCGCTGAATCTCGGGGCCCGCCCGCTCACCGTGTTCCGCCGCGTGGTTCTGCCGCTCGCCCTGCCCGGGGTGGTGGCCGGCTCGGCGCTGGTGTTCATCCTGTGCATGAACGCCTACGCGACGCCCATCCTGCTCGGCGGTCCGCAGTTCACCATGATGGCGCCGGCGGTGTATGATCAGTTCGTCAAGACCACAAACTGGCCGTTCGGCGCGGCGCTGGCCTTCATCCTGCTGGCGGTGACGCTGGCATTGACGCTGGCTGGCCGCGCGCTACTACAGCGGCGGCGACACCCGGCCTGATGCGCCGGCGTCGGGGTCGGGTGGATTTCTCAGGAGGCTCCGATGGCATTCAAGGTGAACTACAATCAGCAGCGCGCCGAGCGCGATCGCGCCAAACTGGCCAAGAAAGAGGCCAAGCAGCGCGAAAAGGACGAGGAAATCGCCCGCCGCCGCGCCGAGCGCGATGGCACCGCTTCACCCGCCGGCGAGAGCGCGCCGGGCGGGCAGGCTAGCGAATCGTCTGGCTCCTGAGGTCTTTCGGCGCCCGCGTCAGCACTTCGGGCACCGCCCCCACCACCACCGTATCGTCGTGGCGGAAGCCGCCGAGGCCGTAGACGTAGAGGCCGGGCTCGGCGGAATAGACCTCGCGATCCAGCAGCGGGCGGTTGTTGAAGGCCATGTCTTCGGGGAATTCGTGGCCGATCACGCCGATGCCGTGGCCGGTGCGGTGCAGGATATGGGCCCCGAAACCGGCCTGTTCGATGACACCTTGGGCCGCGGCGTCGATGGCCGAGACGGGCGCGCCGGTGACTGCCGCCGCCGCCGCGGCCTCGTTGGCGGCGGTCGCCGCCTCGAACAGGCGGACCTGCTGGGGGGTCGGGGTGCCGCAGAACCAAGTGCGTTCATTCTCCACCACCAGCCCGTTGACCCGCGGGATGACGATGTTGACCATGCCGTGCCCGGCCTCGATGCGGGCGCCGGACTGGCGGCCATCGCCATGCGGGGCGGCCGAGGCCGGACCTGACAGCGTCCAGCAGCGCATGATCTCGAGGTGTTCGCCGGGGAAGCGGCGCGCGCCCTCCTCGGCCATCTGGGCGGCCATGGCCATGTCGAGTTCCTGCACCAGGCGGCCGGGGCG
>JAGXAV010000120.1 GCA_018971455.1 Rhodospirillales bacterium | reverse complement strand
CGTTCACCGGCCAGCTCTTCCTTCACGTCGTCGGCGCGGCCGGCCACGACGTGGTGAAATACGCCCTCGACACCTATGGCGCCGGCCCCGGGGCAAGCCTTTCCTGCACCCACGACGCCAATGCCTGGCCGGCCGACCGCTATGCCGGCATCCCCGCGCCGGCCCCCGGCGAGCGGGTGGTGGTGTGGGTGCAGAACAGCCATGCCGCGCCGATCCCGGCCGGCGCCATCGCGCTCGACCGCATGGGCGCCGAGCACCCGGTGGTGCTGGCCGAGGCGGTGGCGCCCTATGCCAGCCGGGCCCTGGATGTCGCCGAATTGCTGCCGGGCCTGGCCTGGCCGGCGCAGATCGAGCTGCGCGCCGGGCGGCACGTGGTGCGGCCGCGCTACGAGGTGGTGCGGGCCGGGCGCACGCGCATCGCCCACCCCAATGTCGAGCGCGCCGATCTGCGCCCCGATCCTGGCATCGCGAGCCTGCCGCGGCCGCTCGGGCGCGGCTACCTGCTGCCGCTGCCGGTGCTGCCGCGCGCGCGCTTCCGCACCCTGGTGCAGCCGACGCCGATGGCGACCGCGCAGAGCGACCTGCCGGTGCGGCTCGACGTGTTCGATGCCGGCGGCGCGCTGGCCGGCGCGCATTTCCTCGGCCGCCTCCCGCGCGACCATGATGTGGCGATCGACCTCGACGACCTGCTGCCGCCGAGCGCCCTGGCCGAGGGCGGACATGCCGAGCTGGTCTATGATTTTCGCGAGGGTGGCGGCGCCGATGGCTGGCTGCACGCGCTGGTGCGCGCCGCCGAGCGCGGCAGCGGGCACGAGGCGGAGAGCAGCTTCGGCGCGCATATCTACAACACCGCGATGACCTATCGCGACGAGCCGCAATCCTATTCAGGCCCGCCGCCCGGCCTGTCCACGCGGCTCTTCCTCAAGCTCGGCGACGCCGCCGCCGAGAGCTTCGCCTGCCTGATCTACCCGGCCTCCGCGCCCTGGCATCGGCACTCGGCGACCACGCTGTTGCTGCATGACGGCGTCGGCCGGGTGGTGGCCGAAGCGCCGCTGGCCATCGCCTGCTCGGGCTCGGCGATGGTGTTTCCCCAGCGCATCTTCGCCGACCGCCTGGCCGAGGCGGGGCCGCGCGGCTACGTGCTGGTGCGCGACACCACGTGCCGGCTGTTCGGCTATCACGGGCTGATGGCCGATGGCGGGCGCTTCTCGCTCGACCACATGTTCGGCTTCTGAACCCGCCATGCGCCGGGTGCTGCTGACCGGGGCATCGGGCTTCATCGGCCGCGCCTGCGTGGCACCGCTGCGGGCGCGTGGCTACGAGGTGCACGGCGTGTCGCGCCGGGCCGGCCCGCCGGTTGATGGCGTCGTCATGCATCGCGGCGACCTGCTCGATCTGCCGGCGCTGCCCGGGCTGCTCGCGCGCATCGGGGCGACGCATCTGCTGCACGCCGCCTGGGACGTGACGCCGGGCTATTGGATTTCGCCGGCCAACGCGGCGTGGCGGGAGGCTGGCCGGGCGCTGCTGGCCGGGTTCATCGCCGCCGGCGGCCGGCGCGCGGTCGGTGTCGGCAGCTGCGCCGAATATGTCTGGGATCGACCGGTGCTGGCCGAGGCCAATGCGGGCCCGGCGCCGGCAACCGCCTATGGCGCGGCCAAGCTGGCGCTCGGGCAGGATTTCGGGGCGGCCGGGCATCTGGGGGCCTGGGCGCGGCTGTTCTTCCCGTACGGGCCGCATGAGGCGCGCGGGCGTCTGCTGCCCGAGGTGATCCAGGGGCTGCTGCACGGCACGCCGGTGGCCCTCACCGCGGGGACGCAGATCCGCGACGTGATGGCCGTGGGCGATGTCGGCGCCGCCCTGGCGGCCCTGCTCGACTCCGCGCTGGGCGGGGCGGTGAATATCGGCGCCGGCGCGGGCATCGCCCTGGCCGATCTCGCGCGCGAGGCGGCGCGCCAGCTTGGCGGGGCGGGGCTGCTGCGATTCGCCGCCCTGCCGATGCGCGACGGCGAGCCCCCGGCGCTGGTGGCCGATGGGCGGCGCCTGCGCGCGGAACTCGGCTTCGCGCCGCGCATCGGGCTGGCAGAGGGCGTGGCGGACGCGATCGCCTATTGGCGCGCGGCGCCGCCGGATGCCGCAGCCGGTTCCGTGCCGGAATAGCCCGCCGCGCCGATGGCGGCGTTGACGCGGGGCAGCACCTGCTCGGCGGCGAGGATCATCGAGCGGCGGCCGAGCGCCGGGTCGGCCCAGTCCTTGCCGGCATAGAGCAGCGTGCCGAAATCGCCGACCTCCTCGCGGAAGGCGAGGAGCTCGTCGGCCACCTTGTCCGGCGTGCCCCAGATGACGAGCTTCTCGCAGACATGGTCGAGCGTGATCTCGTGATCCGGCTGCCCGGGACGGGTCTTGAACAGCTCGATGCGCCCGTTGCGCGCGAGCTTGCTGAGCAGCGCGTGGTAATAGGCGCGATAGGGGCTGTCCGGCGCCGTGGCGTAGCGGCGCGCGGTGGCCAGATCGTCCGCCACGAACACGCTTTTCGCGACGCGCCAGTTCTCCGCCAGCGCCGGGCGGCCGGCCATCGCACAGCCCTCGACGTAGCGCGGCCAGTGGCTCCTGACCCAGACCGGCATGAGGAAATTCGCCGAGACCGGCTCCCACCCGCGCGCCGCTGCCGCGGTGACGCCGCGCGAATGCGGCGCCACCGCGGTCACCAGAATGGGCGGGTGCGGGCGTTGCAGCGGGCGGGCGATGATGCCCTGGCCGAAGGCCGGCACATGGGTGCGCGCGGTCGAGATCTTCCAGTATTTGCCGTCGAGGTTGTAGGGCGGCTCGCCCGCCCAGATCGCCAGCACCTGGTTGATGGCTTCGAGGAACATCTCGTTGCGGTTGGCGTCCAGATTGCCGAACGCCTCGGCATCCGACAGCAAGCCGCCCGGGCTGATGCCGAAGATCAGCCGCCCGTCGAGCAGATGGTCGAGCATGGCGAGCTGGCCGGCCACCGCGGCGGGGTGGGTGTTGGGCATGTTGACCGTGCCGGTGCCGAGGCGGATGCGCCTGGTGGCGTCCGCCAGCGTGGCGATGAACATGGCCGACGAGGTGATGTTCTCCGCCTGGTCGGTGACGTGTTCGCCGACCAGGCCTTCGACGAAGCCGAGCGCGTCGGCCAGGATGAAGGCCTCGCGATCCTCGCGCAGGGATTGCCGCCAATCCTTGCCCAGCGGGTGGATCGGCATGGTGAAGAAGCCGAGCTGCATGGGCACCTCCGGTGACGATCGACGCGGTGCCCGCTCATACAGGCGGGCCCGCCCGGCGCCGGAATCATGGATTCTCCGCCCGCCGATCAGGTTTCGTGATGCGCAGGCAGCTCCCAGGCCGCCGACAGGCGGCGCGCCTCCTCGGCCAGCAGATCGAGGAACAGGGCGGCGGCCGGCGCCAGTTCGCGATGCGCCGGCTCGATCAGCACGAGATCGAGGTTGAGCGGCGGATCGACGATCGGGTTGACGGTGAAGCCGGCGCCCGATTCGGGGCCCATGATCAGCGCCGGCAGGATGGCGAGCCAGTCGCTGCGGGCGATGAAGTCCAGCGTGCCGAACATCGCGTCAAGCTCGATCACGCGCGTGATCTCCGCCCCCACCATGGCGCAGTAGGTCTCCACCGTGCCGCGCCGCGTGTTGGCCCGGCTCGGCATCACCAGCTTCAGCGGGGCCTGCTCGGCCAGGCGCACCGGCACCCCGTGGCGCAGCGGCGAGGCGGCGGCGGAGACCAGCAGTTCGGGCGTGCGCAGGAACAGCCGGCTCTTCAGCCCGGGCGCGCCGGCGAAGGCCGGCACGATGGCGAAATCGACATCGCCCGCGCTGACCATCTGCGTCAGCGCGGCACTGTAGCCTTCGGTCACCCGCACATTGACGTTGGGATGGGCGGCGACGAAGCGGGCCAGCGCCGGGGCCAGGGTGCACCGCGTCATGGTCGGCATCAGCCCGACGACGATCTGCCCGTCCAACCCCTCGCAATAGGCGCGCAGCACGCGGCTGGCGCTGTCATGGGCGCGCAGCACGTCGATGGCGCGGCGGTAATAGGCGTCGGCGGCCGGGGTCGGCGCGATGCGGCCCTTGTCGCGGATGAAGAGCTGCACGCCGAACGCGCTCTCGAGGTTGCGGATGTGCTGGGAGACGCCGGACTGGGTGGCGTGCTCGCGCTGGGCGGCCAGGGTGAAGGAGCGTTCCTCCCAGGCGGCGACGAAAAGCCGGATGTCGCGCAATGATCCTTGCAAGGGGGCCATCCGGATTCCTGATGGCCGCGAGCAGATCACATTGCTTCGGCGAATGACAAGGGGCGGCCCACCCCCGCGGCCCGCCCCCGTCGGCGCGCGGGCCGGCGCCCCGGCGGATGCCCAGGCTGAGGATGGAGCGGGCCGCGCCGGCCGCGGTCAGGCGCGGATATACGCCCAGCCCTGCTCCTGCAGGTTGATCAGCCGCACGATGCCGGCCGGCACGATGCGGGCGACCGGCAGGATGATGATCTCGTGCCCCTCGGCGCGCTCCATGGCCAGCTTGGTGTTGTTGCAGGCCGACAGCGTGAGGTTGGGCATCGCCTCCTTCATCTGGGTGAGGCGGGCCTTCACCGGGCTGGTGTCGTCGCGCAGCATGACCAGCCCCGGGCCGAAGGCCACCAGCTCCATCTGCACGGTCTGGCCGAGCTTGTGGAACTCGTTCTGCAGATTGCCGATATTGTTGAGCGTGAGGTTCATCACCGCCTTGTCGTTGCTGCTGACCTGGAAGGTGACGCGGTGCTCCTTGCCGACCAGGGTGGCGGCGCGGACGGCCCCGAAGGGCAGCAGGGCCAGGGCTGCGGCGAGGCTGAAGCGGCGTGCGATCATGGTGATCCTCCCTTGGTATTTGTGTTATTGAACAAGCATAGCATGAAATCCGGCGCGGCTTGAAGCGCGAGGATTTTGACCATCGCGGTCGAACCCGCGACACTGCCGCCACATCCACCCAGGGACCCCCCACATCATGGACATCCGCAACCTCGGCGCCTCCGGCCTGCGCGTCTCGGCGATCGGCCTGGGCTGCAACAATTTCGGCGCCCGCATCGACCTTGCCGCCACCAGGGCGGTGATCCACAAGGCGCTCGATCTCGGCATCACCCTGTTCGACACCGCCGATGTCTATGGCGAGCGCGGCGGCTCCGAGACCGCCATGGGCGAGGTGCTCGGCGAGAACCGCAAGCGCATCGTGCTGGCCACCAAGTTCGGCATGGCGATGGCCGAGGATGGCGAGCACCAGGGCGGCTCGCGCGCCTGGATCATGAAGGCGGTGGAGGACAGCCTGCGGCGCCTGCGCACCGACTGGATCGACCTCTACCAGCTGCACCGGCCGGACCCGCGCACCTCCATCGAGGAGACGCTGCGGGCGCTGGACGACCTGATCCGCCAGGGCAAGGTGCGCTATGTCGGGGTGTCGAACATGCCGTCCTGGGAGGTCGCCGGCGCGCAATGGACGGCGCGGACCCTGGGGCTGGCCGGCTTCGTGTCGTGCCAGGACGAGTATTCGCTGGTCAAGCGCGCCGCCGAGGCCGAGCTGATGCCGGCGATGCGCGCCCACGGCCTCGGCCTGCTGCCCTATTTCCCGCTCGCCAGCGGCCTGCTGACCGGCAAGTACCGCCGCAACGCGCCGCTGCCCGAGAATGCGCGCCTGACCAAGACCGAGCGCCTGGCCGACCGCTATTTGACCGAGCGCAACTGGCAGATCAGCGAGAAGCTGATCGACTTCGCCGAGGCGCGCGGCCACACCGCCCTGGAGCTGGCCTTCAGCTGGCTGCTCGCCCAGGCGCCGGTGGCCAGCGTGATCGCCGGGGCGACGAAGCCCGAGCAGCTCGAGCAGAATGCCCGGGCCGGCGGCTGGGCGCTGGGGGCCGAGGAATTGGCGGAAATCGACCGCATCACCGCGAATTGAGTGGATTTACAAAAGATTGACATAACACGGGCCCGCCCGGGACAATGGCGCGGGGAAATAAGGCGGGAACCCGGGCATGGTGACGACCTACACGTGGCTTGGCACGACGAGCAGCGACGCAACCAATCCCGCAAACTGGAGCCCCTCCGGACCACCCGCCAACGGCGACACGGCCATATTTCTCGCCAACAGCCAGCCCTTTCTGCTGACCGGCGGGTCCCTCACCAACAACACGCTGCAGATCGCCGGCAGTGGCGATACGCTGGGCTTCGTCGGCACGAGCTTCACCTCCGACACGGTCGCGCTCGGCTCGCTCGGCGTGGTGAACATCACCGATGCCACCATCCTGACCTCGACCTTCAACCTGGCCGGCGGAGCGACGATCGACCTCACCGGCACCACCGCCACCAGCTTCCAGATCGACCCCAATGGCGGCGGCAGCTCGCAGACCCAGTTCATTCAAACCAGCACGGCGGGCGCGGTGGTCATCAACGCCGCCGGCACCATCAACTCCAACGCCTTCATTCTCGCCACCCAGGCCGGCGGCACGCTCGACCTCAACGTCGCCCAGAACGGCACCGCCAACCCC
>JAGXAV010000002.1 GCA_018971455.1 Rhodospirillales bacterium | reverse complement strand
CGTCGCCGGGCTGCTGCCGCCGCGCCTGCTGGCGGCGGCGATGGCGCGGGCGCCGGGCAAGGCCGGCCTCGGCGAGGCGGAAGGGTAGGCCGCGCCGGCTCAGCCGTCGGCGCGCGGCACCCAGGGAATGCGCGCCACCTCGATGCCCTCCTCGGCCAGCGCCTCGGCCTCGTCGGGGCTGGTCTCGCCATAGATGCCCGTGCGCGGGCTCTCGCCGCGATGGATGCGCCGGGCCTCCTCGGCGAAATCGGCGCCGACATAGTCGCAATTCTGCTCCACCTCGCTGCGCAGCCGTTGCAGCATGGCGCGCACATGGTCGGGCAGACGCGGTGCCGCGAGCGCGACGGGCGGGGTGGCGGGCGGCGGGGCGGCGGGCTTTTCCGGCGGTGCGTCGGCGATCATCGGGGCCGCGGCCCTGGCGCGCCCCTTCTTCGGCACCGCGGGCGTCATCAGCGCGCGCGTGACCTTGCTCGAGCCGCAGATCGGGCATTCCAGCAGATGGCGGCCCGCTTGGCGGTCGAAGCTGGCGCTGTCCTTGAACCAGCCATCGAAGCCGTGGCTCTGCTCGCATTGCAGCTGGTAGTGGATCATCGGCGCGTCTCGAGGGTTTTCACATTTTTGACATGGGGCAAACCGGCCGCCGGAGCAAGGGCGGCGATCCCGCCCCCCTGCCGCCGACATCCTTTCCGCGCCGCGCGGCGGCGGCGGGCGGTTCAGGCGCCGGGATGGAGCAGCTTGTCGAGCTGGCCCGCGCGGTCGAGCGCCATCAGCTCGTCGCAGCCGCCGATCGAGGCGCCGTCGATGAAGATCTGCGGCACCGAACTGCGGCCCGAACGGGCCTGCGATTCGGCGCGCTCGGGGGTGCCGCCAGGGGCGTCGATCTCGCGGTAGGCGACGCCCCTGGCGTCGAGCAGCTGCTTGGCGCGCACGCAATAGGGGCACCAGGGCTGGGTGTAGATTTCGATCTCGGGCAAAGCGGTCTCCGTCGTTCCGTCAAAAAAATCGGCTGTCGAAAGGGTTGGGCGCCGCGGCCGGCCGCGCAAGGGGTCAGGCACCGTCCGCGCCGTCCGCCGCCGCCGGATGCCGGCCGGCGAACAGGGGCGGGCGTGCCATAGCGGCATCCGACAAGCGGGCATCCGACATGCGGGGATCCGGCACGCGGGCGGCCACCAGCACATTGACGCCGGCCGCGCCGGCGGCGCGCAGCGCCAAGGTGCAGGCGGAGGCGGTGGCGCCGGAGGTCAGCACATCGTCGATCAGCAGCACGCGCCGTCCTGCGATGCGCCCGCCGCGGGCCGGGTGCACGGCGATCGCGCCCGCCAGCTCGGCATGCCGCGCGGCCGCGGCCAATTCGCCGAGCGCCGCGGTGGCGCGCCGGCGGCGCAGGGCGTCCGGCAGCATCGGCAGGCCGGTGCGCCGGCCCAGGGCCCGCGCCAGCAGCGCCGCCTGGTTGTAGCGCCGGGCGCGCAGCCGGGCGCGGTGCAGCGGGACCGGCACCAGCAGATCCGCCTCGCGCAGCAGCGCCGCCCCCGCCTGGGCCATCAGCGCGGCGAGGCCATGGGCCAGTTCCGGCCGGTCGCCATATTTGAAGGGAAGGATGATGCGCCGGGCCAGCCCGTCGTAGCGCAGCGCGCCGCGGGCCTCGCCCCAGGGCGGGCGGTCCTGCACGCAGCCGCGGCAGAGCCGTGCCGGCCCGCCCTCCGCCGCGCGGCCGAAGGGCGCCCCGCAGGCCGCGCAGCGCGGCGCCGTGATGAATCCGGCCTCGGCGAAGCAGGCCGCGCAGAGATGTCCCGGCGCGTCGACCGGCACGTCGCAGGCCAGGCATTGCGGCGGCAGCAGGACATCGAGCGCCGCCCGGCCGATCCGGCGCAGGCCGTCAGCCAGCCGCGCCGACATGTCCGGAAGGACCGAACCGGACCGTGCCGTCGCGGGCGATGTCGTGCACCAGATCGATCTCCCAGGAGAGATAGGCGCGCATCGCCGCCTCGACGCCGGAATTGCGGTCGTAGGGGCGCAGATAGAAATCCACGCACGCCTCGTCGGGCGGCGTGGTGCGGTCGCGCACCAGGGCGTGGCCGGCCAGCTTCCAGCCCGCCGTGCCGCCTTCCAGCACGCGCACCGGCGCCCGGGTCAGCCCCTGCGCCTCGGCCACCGCGAAGGCGGCGAGCGTGCCGTCGGGGGAGGTGAGCACCACCATCGGGGCACCAGCCAGCCGGTCGGCGATAGCGGCGAGGCGGGAGCGGATGGCCCAGACCGCGCCGGGAATGTGGCCCTCGCGGTACTCGATGCTGCGCGCCAGATCGACCACCAGCGCATCGGGCGCCGCGGCCAGCAGGTCGGCCGGCAGCACGATGACGGGCGGCACGGGCGGGCGCCGCGCCGGCACCGGGCGCGCCGCCAGCCCGCCCTCGACGACGAAGACGTCGCGATGGCCCATCTGGCGCAGCCAGGCGCCGGCCATGCGGGCGCGCGCGCCGTCATCATCGATCAGCGCGATGCGCGCGCCGCGCACGCCGATCCATTGGTCGGTCGCCTGGACCAGCTGCCCGCCCGGGGCCGAGATGCTGCCGGCGAGGTGGTCAGCGGCGAATTCCGCCGGGTCTCGCACGTCGAGCACGTAGAGCGTGCGGGAGGCGTCGGCGGCGAGGCGGTCCAGCCCGGCGGCGTCGATGCTGCGCACGCCGCTGCGTTCGGCGAAGGCGCGGGCGCGCGCCAGGGCGAGGGCGGCGCTGGCCGGCGCGCCGGCGGGGTAGCGTTCCTCCCGCCCCCGCGCGCAGGTCAGTCCCGCCAGCTCCCAGCCCATGGTGCCGTTGCGCAGCGCCACGACCTGGTTCGGGATGCCGGCCTGGCGCAGGCTCTCGGCCCCCATGATGGAGCGGGTGCGCCCGGCGCAGTTCACCACCACCAGCGTCTCCGGCCGCGGCGCCAGCTCGGCGATGCGGTAGGCCAGCTCGCCGCCCGGCACGCTGATGCCCGAGGGGATCGACATGCGCCGGAACTCCTCCAGCGTGCGGCTGTCCAGCACCACCATGTCGCGCCCGGACTCGATCCAGGCATTCAGCTCCGGCGCATCGACGCTGACGGTGCCGTAATGATGCTCGACCCACTCGCCGAACGCCTTGCTCGGCACGTTCACCCCGCTGAACAGCACGTAGCCCGCCGCCGCCCAGGCCCGCGTGCCGCCATCCAGCACGGCCACGTCGGTGCAGCCGATGCCCTCGAGGTAGTCGCCCAGCCGCTCGGCCAGGCCGCCCGCGGCGCCCCCCTGCCCGGCATCGACGCAGACGATGCGGGTCGCGAGGCGGGGCAGCACCGCCGCCACGCGCGCCTCGCAGCGCGACAGCGGGCAGGGCACCGCCCAGAAGAGATGCGCCGCGCCGAACTCGCCCTCCTCGCGGGCATCGAGAATGGCGAGTTCCTCGCCATCCTCGATCCAGCCGCGCAGGGTCAGCGCGTCGATGCGCCTCATGCGGGGCGCGGGGCCGGCGCGCCGGCGGGGCGCGTGGTGGCGGTCGGCTGCATGAAATTGCGGTTGTAGGGCACGGCGGCGCCGGTCGCCGGATCGTAGGCGAGGCGGTTGTCGAGCTTCTCCAGCGCCAGGCCGTACATGTGCAAATGCCGCGTCGGCACCGCGCCGGTGGTGTGGATGGAGTGGATGTCTGTCGGCATCAGCGCGATGCCGCGCCCCGGCTCGACCATCA
The DNA here is from genome assembly GCA_018971455.1 of Rhodospirillales bacterium. Lineage (GTDB taxonomy): Bacteria > Pseudomonadota > Alphaproteobacteria > Acetobacterales > Acetobacteraceae > REEB85. The sequence goes on along the minus strand of JAGXAV010000002.1, from coordinate 27,847 downwards.
CCTCGTGATCGACCACCAGCCGGCCGGGCTCCTGGCGATAGACCTTGTTGAGCTCCTGGCCCTCGACGGCGACCACCACCGCCCAGGTGGTGTGATCGTGCGGCTTGGTCTCGTTGCCGGGATTGAGCGCGTTGAGATAGAGGGCGAAGCGGTTATCCGCATCCTCCTGCAACAGGTAGCGCCGGCTGCCCTTCTCGCCGGCCGGGGGCGGGGCGAATTCGGCCGAGGGGAAGAGGTGCTCCTGCGCGGCCAGGGCGAGCATCTCGCCGCGGATCGCCTCCAGCGCCTGGCGGGTGATGCCGTGGGCGCGCTCGATGGCCCGGATGCGCTCGATGGCGGCGGCGACGGCCGCGGTGCGGGCGGCGGAGATGTCAGCGGCGTTCATGGCGTCCTCCTCGGCGCGCCGTTCGGCGCTGGCGGCGCAGACTAGACCTACGCGGCGGCCGCCGACAATTGCGGCGCGCAGAGGGCGAACAGGCCGGCGCGCGAGGAGATGCCGAGCTTGACGTAGGCGCGGCGGCGATAGGTGACGACGCTGTTGGGCGCGATGCCGCACTGCCCGGCAATGGCCTCGGTCTTCCGCCCGGCGAGGATGCCGGCGCAGACCTGGCGCTCGCGTTCGGAGAGGGCGGCCAGCGGCGCGGGCACGCCGCCGCTCGGGCGGGCGGCGAGGTGGGCGCGGAAGAGATGGGCGGCCAGCTCCACCAGGCCGGGCGGCAGGGGCGGATGCTCCTCGCCGAAGCGGGGCCGCCCGGCGCCGCGATAGAAATTGACGATCAGCCGGCGCGTCTGGTCGACGAGCAGGACGGCGAGCTTGTCGGCCAGGCCGGGCGCCTCGTAGTAGCGGGCGCGGTAGCCGGCGCTCATTTCGCCGATTGTCTCGGCGAGCGGGACGAGACGGGCGGCGCCGGGCGTCATCGCCTCGAGGCGGGGGCGCAGCGGATCGGCGCGGAATCCCTCGGCCAGATAGGCGCGATGAAGGCCGGCGCCGCGCGCCGTTTCGAGGAAGTTGCGCGACAGCAGGCAGGTGGCACCGGTCGGGTGGTAGGCGAAGGCCATGCACTGGTCGGCGCCGATGACCTCCGCGACCAGGGCGAGAAAGGGCTCATAGAACCCGGCGCCGCCGAGATGATCGACGCAGCGGCTCAGCAGGCGGTAGCGTGCGCGCTCATGTTCGGGCGCTGTCAGGGCTTCCTCCGGGCCGGCTTGCCTGTCCCCCGCGAAAGGGGACAGACGCGGATGGCTGTTTCGGAAGAATAGCATCCGCAACGGCATGCACAACAGCATGCAAAAAACAGACGGCGTGCAGGAGGAGACGAGAATGCGACCAGCCGGCCGGGGACCCCTCGAATCCCTCTACTTCCACTACCCGCATTTCAGCGCCCGGCCCGTGCCGGAACTGGACGGCCAGACCATAACCCATCCGGTCGCCATCGTCGGCGGCGGCCCGGTCGGCATGACGGCGGCGCTGGCGCTGGCGCGCTACGGCATCCGCAGCGTGCTGCTCGACCGCAAGCCGACCTTCAACGACGGCAGCCGGGCGACGTGCATCGCACGGGCGAGCTACCACATCTTCGAGCAGATCGGCGCCGTCGCCCCCTTCCTCGCCAAGTCGCTGGGCTGGCGGCGCGGGCGCAGCTTCTTCCGCGGCCGCGAAATCTACCGCTTCGACATGCCGCACAGCGACGACGAGAAATACCTGCCCATGTACAACCTCCAGCAGCAATATCTGGAGCAGTACCTGTGGGACGCGGTGGCGCGCAGCCCGCTGATCGACGCGCGCTGGGAGAGCGAGGTCTCCGCCATCGCCGAACAGCCGGACGGCGTGCGCCTCCGCATCGAGACGCCGCTCGGCGCCTATCCGCTGACGGCGCAATACGTGCTCGCCGCCGATGGCGCGCGCAGCGCCGTTCGCGGCCTGCTCGGCCTGCGCCTGCAGGGCGAGAATTACGAGGGGCGCTACGTCATCGCCGATGTGCGCATGGAGCACGATTATCCCACCGAGCGCCGCGCCCTGTTCGATCCGGCCTCCAACCCCGGCGGCACGGTGCTGATCCACAAGCAGCCCGACAATATCTGGCGCGTCGATTATCAGCTGCGCGACGGCGAGAGCGCGGAGGCGGCCGTCGAGGAGGCCAATATCCGCGCCCGCGTCGGCGCCATCCTGAAGGATATCGGCCATGACAAGCCGTGGGAGCTCGAATGGTGGAGCATCTACACGGCCAACACGCTCTGCCTCGACGATTACACGCACGGGCGCACCATCTTCATCGGCGACAGCGCGCATATCGTGCCGATCTTCGGCGTGCGCGGGCTGAACAACGGCCTCGCCGACGCCTTCAACATCGGCTGGAAGCTCGGCTACGTGCTGGGCGGGCAGGCGGGGGCGGGGCTGCTCGACAGCTACACGCCCGAACGGCGCGGCGCGACGCTCGACGTCTTCGCCAATGCCAGCAAAAGCGCGCGCTTCATGACGCCGCCGACGCGCGGGGTGGCGCTGATGCGCGCGGCGGTGCTGTCGCTGGCGCTGCGGCATGATTTCGTGCGCCGCTTCGTCGATCCGCGGCTGATGGTGCCCTACACCTATCGCGAGACGCTGGGCGAGACGGCGCGGCGGCGCGACAGCGAGTTCAGCGGCGGCGCGGTGGCCGGCAGCGCCTGCGTGAATGCGCATCTGGCCGATGGCAGCTACCTGCTCGACCATGTCGGCACGGGTTTCGCCGGGCTCTATTTCAGCGATGGCGCGCCCCTCGACCCGGCTCTGGCGGCCCGCCTCGGCGCCCTCGATCCGCGCTTCACGCTGGTCACCATCGCCGCCCCGGGCGCCGCGGCGCCCGCCGGCGCCATCGCCGATCCGCACGGCACGGTGTCCCGCCGGCTGGCCGCCGGGCCGGGCAGCTTCTATCTGCTGCGCCCGGACATGCACGTCGCCGGGCGCTGGCGCCGGCTGGAGGCGACAGAGGTGACCGACGTGCTGGCCCTTGCCTTGGGCCGCAGCCAGGGGAGGACCGGATGACGACGATGCCCTTCGAGGATCTCGAACGCGCCTATGACGATCTGGCCGCGGCGATCGACCGCGTCGGGCCCTCCGGCGAGGCATTGCTGCTCGCCAAGCTCGCCCTCCTCCTCGCGCAGCGGCTGGACGGCATCGCCACGTTTCGCGAAAGCCTGGCCGTGGCGCTGGAGGATCTGCCGGTCGCGGGGTGAACCCGCGGCACGGTCAAAGCGGGCCGAGGCGCTGGAAAACGGTGAAGGTGTGCAGGATGTGCGCGCGCATGGCCTGTTCGGCGGCACTCGCGTCGCGCGCCAGCAGGGCGCGGACGATGCGGCCGTGATCGGCCTGGTTGGAGCGGAAATCCTCCTCCGTCGTCATCGCCGCGATGCGCGCGTTGAAGTAGAACTGCCCGGCGCGGAAGATCGCCTCGGTCAGGCGCGCATTGCGGGCGGCGGCGATGATGCCGTCATGGAAGGCGCGGTTGGTGCGCACGCGGAACTCGCGGCCGGGGCTCGCGGCGCGATCGCGCTCCGCCTGCACGGCGGCGATGGCGGCAAGTTCGGCATCGGTGCCGCGGGCGGCGGCGAGGAAGGCGGCATAGCCCTCGAGCGCGGCGCGCACCTCGTAGCTCTCCTGGATCTCCTCGCGCGAATATTCCCGCACCGCCCAGCCGCGCTTGCGCGGCACGATGAGGCCGTCGGCGCTGAGGCGCTGGAGACTCTCGCGGATCGGCGTGCGGCTGACGTTGAGGGCGCCGGCGAGGTCGGCCTCGATGAGCGGGGCGTTGGGGCGGATCTCGCCGGTGACGATGGCCAGGCGCAGCCGGTCATAGACATCGTGGCTCGTGCGGGCCGGCCGCGCGGTCTCGCCCAGCGGCAGGTCGGCCAGGTCGTTTGCGTGTCTGCTCAGCAAGTTGTGGCCCCTCGCGAACGGGCTGGTGGCGGCATGGTCCATGACCGGTGCCGGAAATTCGCATGCAATATCGTGTTCAAAAATGATTCGCACAAGACGCTTGACAGCATGCGAATTTGCATGCAAAACAGCGTGCAGGCTTGATCCGTCCGATCCACAAAGTTACGAATGATACCAATACGCCGCGCGGCAAAAAGGGAGAGACAAACGACATGAGCATCACCAGGCGCAATTCGCTGGGCGCGGCACTCGCCGCCGGCTTCGCCGTGGCCATGGCCGGACCGGCCGCGGCGCAGGGGCCCGTCAGGATCGGCGCGGTTCTGTCGGTGACCGGGCCCGCCTCCTTCCTCGGCGATCCCGAGCTGAAGACATTGCAGTTATATATCGACCAGGTCAACGCCCAGGGCGGCCTGCTCGGCCGCAAGCTGGTCCTCGTGCACTATGACGACGGCGGCGAGGCCGGCAAGGCGAACGGCTTCACCAAGCGCCTGCTCGACAATGATCACGTCGATGTCATCATCGGCGGGTCCACCACCGGCAGCACGATGGCGATGATCCCGCTGGTCGATCGCGCGCAGGTGCCGTTCATTTCGCTCGCCGGCGGGGTCGAGATTGTCGAGCCGGTGAAGAAATGGGTCTTCAAGACGCCCTATACCGACCGCATGGCCGCCGAGCGCGTCTTTGCCGACATGAAGCAGCGTGGGCTCACCAAGGTGGCATTGCTGTCGGAGACGTCCGGCTTCGGCATTTCGGGCCGCAAGCAGTCCAAGCTGGTTGCCGCCAAATACGGCATCACGCTGGTTGCCGACGAGACCTATGGTCCGAAGGACACCGACGTCACCGCCCAGCTCACGAAAATCAAGAGCAACCCGGCGGTGCAGGCGCTGTTCGTCTTCGGCTTCGGCCAAGGGCCGGCGCTGGTGACCAAGAACTACGCGCAGCTCGGCATGAAGATGCCGCTCTATCAGTCCCACGGCGTCGCCTCCGAGGGATTCATCAAGCTGGCCGGTGCGGCCGCCGAGGGCGTGCGCCTGCCCTCCGCGCCGCTGCTGATCGCCGACAAGCTGCCCGCCGGTGATCCGCAGAAGAAGGTCGTCGAGGATTACGTGACGGCCTACACCACGAAATACCATGAGCCGGTCTCGGGTTTCGGCGGCGACACCTACACCGCCTTCGAGATCTGGGTCGATGCCGTCAAGCGCGCCGGCAGCTTCGACAAGGCGAAAGTGCGCGACGCCATCGAGCAGACCAAGGGCTTTGTCGGCATCAGCGGCATCGTCAACATGTCGCCCACCGACCATATGGGCCTCGATGTCTCGGCCGCGCGGCTGCTGGAAATCCACAACGGCACCTGGACGCTGGTGAAGTGATGCGCCGCGGGGGCGGCCACCCGCCGCCCCCGCCGGACCAGATCGGAGCGGCCTGAGATGTCCGAGTTCGTCCAGTTCATGTTCTCCGGCGTGACCAGCGGCGCGATCTACGCGCTCGCCGCCCTCGGTTTCGCGCTGATCTACAATGCCAGCAACGTGATCAATTTCGCCCAGGGCGAGTTCATCATGCTGGGCGGCATGGCGGCGGCGTTTTTCAACGCCCATGGCGTGCCGTTGATGCTGGCCGTGCCGCTGGCCATCGCGGTGACCGCCATCGCCGGCCTGCTCGTCGAGAAACTCGCCATCGAGCCGGCGAAGAACGCGGATGTGACGACGCTGATCATCATCACCATCGGCGTCTCGCTGGTGATGCGCGGCCTGGTGCAGATCTTCCTCGGCAAGAACACCCGGCCGCTGCCCTCCTTCAGCGGCGACGCGCCGTTCTCCGCCCTCGGGGCGACCATATTGCCGCAGAGCCTGTGGATTCTGGCGACGACCTTGGCCACCGTTGCAGCTTTGGCCTGGTATTTCGGCCGCACGCGCGCCGGCAAGGCGATGCTCGCCACCTCCTACAACCGCCTCGCCGCCCAGCTCGTCGGCGTCAACACCCGCGCCGTGCTGCTGGCGAGCTTCGGTCTCGCCGCGGCGCTGGGCGCGCTCGGCGGCGTGCTGGTGGCGCCGATCACCGGCGCCTCCTATGACAGCGGCATCATGCTCGGCATGAAGGGCTTCGTCGCCGCCACGCTGGGCGGGCTCGGCAGCGGCATGGGCGCCGTCGCGGGCGGGCTGCTGCTTGGCATCGTCGAGGCGATGACGGCGGGCTACCTCTCCTCCTCCTACAAGGATGCATTGCCCTTCGTGCTCATCCTGCTGGTCCTGTTCTTCCTGCCCAACGGCCTGTTCGGGGCCAAGACGACGGAGCGCGTCTGATCATGGCGCTCCCCCGCTCCTTCGGCCTCGGCGCCTTGCTGGTCGTCCTCGCCGTGCTGCCCGCCATCCTGCCGAATGATTTCTACCTCGATGTCGCGATCCGCATGGCGATCAACGCCGTGGTGGTGATCGGGCTCAACCTTCTGATCGGCTATACTGGGCAGATCAGCCTCGGCCATGCCGGGTTCCTCGGCATCGGCGCCTATGCCTCGGCGATCCTGACCGCGAATTATGGCTGGCCGTCCGCCGCGGCGATGCTGGCGGGCGCCATCGGCTCGGGCGGACTCGCGCTGCTGGTGGCGCGGCCAATCCTGCGCCTGAAGGGCCATTACCTGGCCATGGCAACGCTCGGCCTCGGGATCATCATTTCCATCGTGCTGGTCAACGAGGTCGCGCTGACCGGCGGGCCGGACGGCATGTCGGTGCCGAACTTCTCGCTGTTCGGCTTCGAAATCGCCAGCGAGCAGGCCTGGTACTGGGTGGTCGCGGTGCTGCTGCTCGGCACCACCTGGCTCGCGCTCAACCTCATCGATTCGCCGGCCGGGCGGGCCTTGCAGGCGATCCACGGCTCGGAGATCGCCGCCCGCGTCGCCGGCATCGACACGACGGCGGCGAAGGTGCGCATTTTCGTGCTCTCGGCCGTGCTGACCAGCATCATGGGCAGCGTGACGGCCCATTACCTCGCTTTCGTGACGCCGACGCTCAGCGATTTCTTCCACTCCATCGCCCTGGTAACCATGGTGGTGATCGGCGGCATGGCCTCGATCTATGGCTCGCTTCTCGGCGCCGTCCTGCTCACCGCGCTGCCGCAGGTGCTGGCCGGGCTGGAGGGCGGCGAGACCGTGGTGTTCGGCCTGATCCTGATCGTGACGATGATCTTCCTGCCGCGCGGCCTGGTGCCGTCCCTCGCCCTGCGCCGGCTCGCCCTGCGGCGGAGGCGGGCATGAGCCTGCTAGCCGTCTCCCACCTCACCCGCGAGTTCGGCGGCGTGAAGGCGGTCGATGACGTCTCCTTCCAGATCGAGGCGGGCACCATCCACGCGGTGATCGGCCCGAACGGCGCCGGCAAGACGACGCTGTTCAATCTGATCACCGGCGTCTACACGCCGAGTTCCGGGACGATGCGCTTCGCCGGCACCGAGGCGAACCACCAGCCGCCGGAACGGCTGGCGCGCCTGGGGATGAGCCGCACCTTCCAGAACCTGCAGATCTGCATGAACATGAGCGCCATCGCCAACGTGATGGTGGGTGCACATCTGCGCCTCAATCACGGCCTGTTCGCCGGCATGTTCCACCTGCCCACCCTGCGCCGCGCCGATCGGGCGTGCCGCGAGGAGGCGGCCGAGCTGATGCGCTTCGTCGGCGTCGGCGCCTACATCGATGCGCATGCCAGCGAAATGCCCTATGGCGCGCTCAAGCGCCTCGAGATCGCGCGGTCGCTCGCGGCCAAGCCGAAGCTTCTGCTGCTCGACGAGCCGGCGGCCGGGCTCAACGACTCCGAAACGCATGAGGTTGACGCGCTGATCCAGAAACTGCCGCCGGCGGGCGTTACCGTCGTGCTGGTCGAGCATGACATGAAGCTCGTGATGAACATCTCCGACCGCATCCTCGTGCTCAATTATGGCCGCCGCCTCGCCGAGGGCACACCGCGCGAAATCCGCGAGAATCCGGACGTCATCGCCGCCTATCTCGGGACCGGAGGCTAGGCCATGCGCGCACTGGACATCATCGAGGCGGAGCACGCCAACATGCGGCGGCTGGCCAGCGCGCTCGGCGCGCTCGCCGAGACCATTGGCGGCGGCGCCAGTGCCGCCGACCTGCACACGGCCGATCTCATCATCGCCTATTTCGAAACCTTCACCGAGCGCTTCCACCACCCCAAGGAGGATGATTTCCTCTTCGCCAGGCTGCGCCAGCGCAGCAACGCCGCCGGCGCCGTTCTCGACCGCCTGCATCGCGATCACGAAATGGGCCCGCGGCAGCTCGAGACGATGAAGCGCATGCTGCTCGAACCCGGCATCGCCGCCGCCCCGCAGATCGGCCGGCTGGTGGCCGAAATCCACAGCTTCCGCCAACATCTCGACGAGCATATGCGCCTCGAGGAGGAGGGCACCTTCGCGCTGGCCCGGGAGGCGTTGACCGCCGAGGACTGGGATGACGTCGATGCGGCCTTCGCCGCGCATGCCGATCCGCTCGATGTCGCTCACGGCGATGCCCGCATCGCCGAGCTGCGCGAGCGCATCACCCAGCTTCTGCCTGCCCCGTTCGGACTGGGCGGACAGCGCGACGTGCTGCCGATCGCCGGGCGCCGCGCCGTCGCCGCGCCGACCGGCGAGCCGATGCTCGCGGTGCGCGGCATCAGCACGCGCTACGGGCGCATCGAGGCGCTGCGCGACGTCTCGCTCGAAGTGCATGCGGGCCAGCTCGTCGTCCTCGTCGGCGCGAACGGGGCCGGCAAGACGACCCTGCTGCGCTGCCTGTCCGGCGTGCAGCCGGTGACCGGCGGCGACGTCACCTTCGCTGGCCGCACGATGACGCGACTTGCTCCGGAAGCGCGGGTGCGTGCTGGCATCTGCCAGGTTCCCGAGGGGCGGCAGGTCTTCGCGCCGATGAGCATCGAGGACAATCTGCTGATGGGCGCGCATACGCGGCCGGCCGGCGAGATCGCCTCCGGGCTCGGCGAGATCTACGCCCTCTTTCCGGTGCTGGAGGAGAAGCGCCGGCTACCGGCGGGAACGCTTTCGGGCGGGCAGCAGCAGATGCTCGCGCTCGGGCGCGCGTTGATGGGCAAGCCCCGGCTTCTGCTGCTCGACGAGCCGAGCATGGGTCTCGCGCCGCTAATCGTCGAGGAGATCTTCCGCATCGTCTGCCGGCTGCGCGACAGCGGCATCACCATCCTGCTGGTCGAGCAGAATGCGCGCGCGGCGCTGGCCATCGCCGATCGCGGCTACGTCATGGAAACCGGCCGCATTCTGCTCAGCGGAACCGGGCCGGATCTGCTCGACAATGAGCAGGTCAAGAAAGCCTATCTCGGCATGTAGCCGGACAACGCCAGGGATATCGGGACACGTCCATGCAGATCGACTACCAGACGCTCACACTCGATTACGTCGCCTCGCCCGACCAGCGCGCCGCCAGTCCTGTGCACCATCCGGTCATCATCGTCGGCGCCGGCCCGGTGGGCCTGTCGTTGGCGATCGATCTGGCGCAGCAGGGGGTGGCCGTCGTGCTGCTCGATGACGACAACACGCTCTCGGTGGGGTCGCGGGCAATCTGCTTTGCCAAGCGCACGCTGGAGATCTGGGACCGGCTCGGCTGCGGCGAGCGCATGGTCGAGACGGGCGTGTCGTGGAATCTCGGCAAGATCTTCTTCCAGGAGGAACAGGTCTATTCCTTCAATCTGCTTCCCGAGAGCGGTTATCGCCGTCCGGCCTTCATCAACCTCCAGCAATACTACGCCGAGGGCTATCTGCTGGACCGTGCGCGCGCGCTCGGCAATCTCGACATCCGCTGGAAGAACAAGGTCACCGGGCTGGAGCAGCGCGACGATGGCGTGCAGCTGACCATCGAGACGCCGGACGGCCCCTATGAGTTGCTCTGCGACTATCTCGTCGCCGCCGACGGGTCGCGCAGCCCGGTGCGCAACCTCATGGGTCTGGAAAGCAAGGGGCGCGTCTTCCGCGACCGCTTCCTCATCGCCGATGTGAAGATGAAGGCGGAGTTTCCGACCGAGCGATGGTTCTGGTTCGACCCGCCCTTTCACCGCCACCAATCCGTGCTGCTGCACCGTCAGCCCGACAATGTCTGGCGCATCGATTTCCAGCTTGGCTGGGAGGCCGACCCCAAGGCCGAGATGCAGCCCGAGCGCGTCATTCCGCGCGTGCAGGCGCTGCTCGGCCAGGACGTCGCGTTCGATCTCGAATGGTGCAGCGTCTATACCTTCGCCTGCCTGCGCATGGAAAAATTCCGCCATGGGCGGGTGATCTTCGCCGGTGACAGCGCGCATGGCGTCTCGCCCTTCGGCGCGCGTGGCGCCAATAGCGGCGTGCAGGATGCCGAGAACCTGGCTTGGAAGCTGCGTCTCGTGCTGGCCGGCCAGGCGCCGGACGCGCTGCTCGACAGCTATGCGCGCGAGCGCGAATACGCCGCCGACGAGAACATCCTCAACTCGACGCGGGCGACCGATTTCATCACCCCGAAAAGCGAGGTCAGCCGCACCTTCCGCGATGCCGTGCTGAAGCTGTCCAAGGAGCATGCCTTCGCCCGCCAGCTGGTCAATTCCGGCCGGCTCTCGGTGCCGGCGACCTTGCGCGGATCGAGCCTCAACACGCCCGACTCCGAGCCCTTCGCCGGATTGATGGTTCCGGGCGCGCCGGCCGCCGATGCCCCGGTTCGGCGCGACGGCGCACCGGGCTGGTTCCTCGCCACGGTCGGCGACGAGTTCACGCTCGTCACCTTCGGCGAAGGCGCGGTGGGGGCGGTGCCGTGCGGGGGGATTCCGCTGCGTGTGGTGCGCGTGCTGCGCGAGGGTGACGGCCGGACGCACGCCGGCGGCGAGACGGTTCTCGAGGATGCGGCCGGGCTGCTCGCCGCGCGCTACGACGCGCGCCCAGGCACCACCTATCTGCTACGCCCGGACCAGCATGTCTGCGCGCGCTGGCGCGAATTCGATCCGGCGCGTGTGGCCGCGGCACTGGCGCGCGCCACCGCCCGGTCCTGAGGAGGCAAGCATGGCGAACACGCTGAACACCGCGGCCAACATCGCCGCGCCGGATGATTTCTACGAAGCCCTGATCGAGATGCATCGCGATCTCAGTGACGAGCAAAGCCGCATGGTCAATGCCAAGCTCATCCTGCTGCTGGCCAACCATATCGGCGACCTGACGATCCTGAGGGAAGCCATGACCCGCGCCCGGCAGGGCGAATGAGCCGCCGGACTGCACGAGACGACGACAGAAAGGAACAGCCATGAGCAAGCGCAGCATCGCCCGGCCCGCCCGGGAGCAGGCGGCCTCCATCGCCGAGGGCAACCGCGGCTACATGTCCGGCTTCGGCAACGGATTCGAAAGCGAGGCACTGCCCGGCGCACTGCCCGTTGGCCGCAACAGTCCGCAGAAATGCCCCTACGGCCTCTATGCCGAGCAGCTTTCGGGCTCCCCCTTCACGGCGCCGCGCGTCGCCAATGAGCGCTCGTGGCTCTACCGCATCCGCCCCACCGTCAAGCACTGGGGCCAGTTCGAGAAGGTCGGGCTCGGCCAGTGGCGGACGGCACCCTGCCCGGAAATCGAAATTGCGCCGGCGCCGATGCGCTGGGATCCGCCGCCACTGCCGACAGAGGCGATGACCTTCTTGCAGGGCGTGCACAGCATGACGACGGCGGGTGACGCCGGCGCGATGGGCGGCATGGGGGCGCATGTCTATCTCATCACCCGGTCGATGACGGATCAGTATTTCTACAATGCCGATGGCGAGATGATGTTCATCCCGCAGCAGGGGCACATCCGCATCGCGACCGAGTTCGGCATCATCGACGCCGAGCCCTGCGAGATCGTCGTCATTCCCCGCGGCGTGAAGATCCGCGTCGAGCTCGGCGCCGGAACCACCGCGGCGCGCGGCTATCTGTGCGAGAATTACGGGGCGGCCTTCACCCTGCCGGAGCGCGGGCCGATCGGCGCCAACTGCATGGCCAACCAGCGCGACTTCCTCACGCCCGTCGCCGCCTATGAGGATCGTGACGGTGCCTGCGAGATGTTCGTCAAATGGGGCGGCACGATGTGGCGCACGGAGCTGGCGCACTCGCCGCTCGATGTCGTCGCGTGGCACGGCAATTACGCGCCCTACAAATACGATCTGCGGCATTACTCGCCGGTCGGCCCGATCCTCTACGATCACGCCGATCCGTCAATCTTCACGGTCATGACCTCGCCTTCCGAGACGCCCGGCACGGCAAACATCGATTTCGTGGTGTTCTGCGATCGCTGGATGGTCGCCGAGAACACCTTCCGCCCGCCCTGGTACCACATGAACGTCATGAGCGAGTTCATGGGGCTCATCGGGGGCGTGTACGACGCCAAGCCGAAGGGCTTCGTGCCGGGCGGGATGAGCCTGCACAACTGCATGCTGCCGCACGGCCCGGATGCCGAGGCGTTCGAGCATGCCAGCAACATGGAGCTGGCGCCGGTGCGCCAGACCGACACCATGGCGTTCATGCTCGAGACCCGGTTCCCCCAGCGGATGACCAAATACGCGGCCGAACTGCCGACCCGTCAGCGCGATTATGTCGATTGCTGGAGCGGCATCCGCAAGCATTTCGATCCGGGCAAGCGGTGAGGGCGCGGCGATGCTGAACCCCACCCATGACCCGGCGCGGCGGAGCTGGGTCGAGTCGGCGAACCGGCCGGAGGCCGCCTTCCCGATCCAGAATCTGCCTTATGGCGTCTTCAGCGTCGGGGACGGTTCGCGCCGCGTCGGCGTTGCCATCGGCGAGATGATCCTCGACCTTGCCGTGCTGGAGGAGGCCGGGCTGCTCCCTCCGGCCGCCGGGCCGCGCGTTTTCGACCAGCCCGACATCAACGCCTTCATGGCGCGCGGGCCGCAGGCCTGGCAGGCGATGCGGGCGCGTATCGCCGGGCTGCTCGACGCCGCGGGCAGCCCGCTGCGCGACGACCCGGCGCTGCGCGGCCGGGCGATGGTGCCCCAGCACGCGGCGCGGATGCACCTGCCCATCGCCGTGCGCGGCTTCACCGATTTCTACGCGTCCAAGGACCACGCCACCAATGTCGGTAGCCTGTTCCGCGACCCCAAGAACGCGCTCACGGCGAACTGGCTGCATATTCCGATCGGCTATAACGGGCGCGCCAGCTCCGTGGTGGTGAGCGGCACCGACATCCGCCGGCCGCTCGGGCAGATCAAACCGCCGGAGGCCGAGGCGCCGGTTCTCGCGGCCTGCCGGCGGCTCGATTTCGAGCTTGAGATCGGCGCCATCGTCGGTGTGCCGAGCGCCATGGGCACACCGGTAACGACCGCGCAGGCCTACGACATGATCTTCGGCTACGTGCTGCTCAACGACTGGTCGGCGCGCGACATCCAGCAATGGGAATACGTGCCGCTCGGGCCGTTCCAGTCCAAGGCCTTCGCCACCACCATCTCGCCCTGGGTGGTGACGAGCGAGGCGCTGGAGCCCTTCCGCGTCGGCACGCCGCCGCGCGTCACGCCGCTGCTGCCCTATCTGGCCGAGGCGACGCCGAACAATTTCGACATCCGACTGGAAGTGGCGATGCGGCCCACCGGCGTGGCGGAGGAAACGGCGATCAGCCACACCAATTTCCGCCACATGTATTATTCGGCGGCACAACAGCTCACCCATCATGCCATCGGCGGCTGCCCGATGAATGTGGGCGACCTGCTCGGCTCGGGCACCATCTCCGGCCCGACGCCGGACAGTCTCGGCTCGCTGCTGGAGATGACGCGCAACGGCGCCCAGCCGCTCACCCTGCACGGTGGCGGCCGGCGCGGCTTCATCGAGGATGGCGACGAGATCATCATGCGCGGATGGTGCGAGGGCGCGGGCTATCGGATCGGCTTCGGCGAGGCGCGCGGGCGCATTCTGCCGGCGCCGCGCGGCTGAACGGAACAGACGGCCTCCGCCGCTCCGGCGCGGAGGTAGCAAGGGAGAGAGTCATGGCCAAAGGTTTCGCATCCACCACGGATCTCGCGGAGAAGAAGATCTCATTCGACGAAGTCGGGCCGGGGCTCTATGCCTTCACCGCCGAGGGCGACCCGAATACCGGGGTCATCATCGGCGACGAGAGCGCCATGGTCATCGACGCGCAGGCGACGCCGGTGGCGGCCCGGCGCGTCGTCGAGCTGATCCGCGGCGTCACCGACAAGCCGATCAGCCACGTCGTGCTTTCGCACTACCACGCCGTGCGCGTGCTGGGCGCCTCGGGCTTCGGCGCGCCGAACATCGTCGCCTCGACGAAATGCCGCGCCATGATCAACGAGCGCGGCGCGGAGGACTGGGCCTCCGAGCAGCAGCGTTTTCCGCGCCTGTTCAAGAATCCCGAGACCATTCCGGGGCTGACCTGGCCGAACCTGACCTTCGACGGGGCGATGACGATCTATCTCGGCAAGCGGCGGGTCGATCTCATGCATCTCGGCCGCGCCCATACGGCCGGCGACATCGTTGCCTGGGTTGCCGATTCGCAGGTGATGTTCTCGGGTGACGACGCCGAATACAAGTCCGCCTGTTATTGCGGCGATGCCCATTACGGCGATTGGCCGGCGACGCTCGACCGCATGGCGGCATTCGACCCGGTGGCGTTGGTGCCCGGCCGTGGTGCGGCGCTGGTGTCACGCGCGAAGGTGCAGGAGGGCCTGGCGCTGACCCGGCAATTCCTCGTCGATCATTTCCGCCCGTCGGTCGCGATCGCCGCGCGCGGCGGCAGCCTGAAGGAAGCCTTCCAGGCGACGCGCGATGTCTGCGACGCGAAATACCGCGATTACGCGATCTATGAGCATTGCCTGCCCTTCAATGTCGCGCGCGCCTATGACGAGGCGCTCGGCATCGACACGCCGCGCATCTGGACGGCCGAACGCGACCTCGCCATGTGGAGCGCCCTGCAGGGCTGAAGCCCGGCGGCGCCCGGCGAGGCCCTGGTGCGGACGGCGGGGATCGAACCCGCACTCCTGAAAGGAAGCAGATTTTAAGTCTGCTGCGTCTACCAGTTTCGCCACGTCCGCATCAGGCAACGGGCACCGCCCTCGCCGCGCCCTCCCTACCCTCCCCCTACGGTGCAGGCGATGTCGAGGGCGCGGCGAATGAGGGTCTCGCTGGCTTCGGGGGTCCGGAAGGCGCTGTGGGCGGAGAGGGTGACGTTCTCGAGCCGGGTGAGCGCGTGGCCGGCCGGCAGGGGTTCGGTGTCGAACACGTCGAGGGCGGCGTGACCGATATGGTTGGATTGCAGGGCGGCGATCAGGGCGGGCTCGTCGATCAGCGCGCCGCGGGCGGTGTTGACCAGAATCGCGCCGGGGCGCAGCCGGGCCAGGCGTTCGGCGCCGAGGAAGCCGCGGGTCTCGTCGTTGAGCAGCAAATGCAGGCTGAGCACATGGCTCTCGGCGAGCAGCGTGTCGAGATCGACGAAAGTAACGCCGGGCGCGGATTTCGGGCTACGGTTCCAGGCCAGGACGCGCATGCCCGCGCCGCCGGCGATGCGGGCGACCTCGGCGGCGATGCCGCCGAAGCCGAGCAGCCCGATGGTCTTGCCGGTGAGCTGCACGCCCTCGGTGCGCGGCCAGCCGCCGGCGCGCACGCCGCGATCCATGGCGGCCAGCCCGCGGGCCGCCGCCCACATCAGGGCGATGGCGTGCTCGGCCACCGCGATGTCGCCATAGCCCTTGATGATGTGGACGGTGATGCCGAGCGCGGCCAGCTCTTCGGGGTTCATGTAGCTGCGCGCGCCGGTGCCGAGGAAGATGACGTGGCGCAGCTGCTTGCAGGCGCGAAGCTGGTCGGTCGGCATATGGCTGTGGTCGTCGAGCACGAAATCGTAGCCTGCGAGAAGCGCCGGCAGATCGGCGGGTTCGACCTGCTCCTGGCGGTTGACCGTCACGGCGGGGTCACCCGGCCGCACCACCTTGGCGTAGATGTCGGCGAGTTCCGTGCCGGCGTCGATGAACAGGCCCTTCATGCTCCACTCCGTTTGTGCCGGCGGAGTGTGCGCAGGGTGGGTCGCGGCGGCAAGGGCGGAGAAACGTCCCAATAATCGAGATTGTTGTTAATTTTACCGCAATTGGCGTTTCTTAACATAACCTTGATGGAAAATCTGCGATTTGAGGCGTGTCGGGTGCCGCTTGGGGCGGCGTCCGGCGGATCGAGGAACGACCGCAGCGACAAGGACGCGGCAGGACATATGGCACAGCTTATCAAGGAATTGTACGAGTCCGACGCGTTCGCCCTGGGCGCGCCGCGCGCGGTGATCGAGGCGCTGTTTCTCGGCCGGGACCCGCAATTCGGCGTGCCGCCCGCCATGCGGCTGCGCGTGGGTGCGCCGCAGCCCCGCCCGGTACCGCGGCCGGGCGCGCGCCGCCGCCTGCCGGGCGCGCCGCAGGGCGGCTTCAGGCTGCCGGCGCCAGGCGTTTGAGGAAGGCGGAGATGCGGTGGCGGCGCAACTCGGACCGGGCCGCGCTGTCCTCGGTCATGTAATTGAGCTGCACCACGGTGCGCGGGCCGACGAATTGCCGGTGGCCGTGCCAGGTGTTCGGACCATTGGGGAAGATCAGCAGCGTGCCGTCCACCGGCGGCACCTCGACCGCATAATTCTCGATATCGGACGGGCCGCGCAACAGGCGCAAGCAGCCCTCCTGCCGCGCCCAGGACTCCTGGGCCTGGTTGAGGTAGAGCAGCACGGTGACGCGCTTGGCGGTGGAGTCGCAGTGGATGCGCCCATCCTTCTCGCGCGAACGCCCGCGCAGCGTCACCATGGTCGGCGCCTGGTCGAGGTCGAGGTCGAATTTCTCCGCAACGGCCGCGCGGAAGCGCGGGCCCTCGAGCTCCTCGATCAGCGCCCTGGCGGCCGGCCCGAGGCGCAGCGAGCCGGTCGGGAAGGAGCCGCCGCGGGCGATCGGCGGCACGCCAGCCACCACCTCGGCCAGCGCGGCCGGCGGCACGAAATGGCGCAGCACGATATGGCGGAACGGCGTCTCGGCGACCGGCAGGGCCGCCAGTGCCGCATAGTCCAGTTCGATCATGGGGCGGGTCCTCGGCAGTGGCGCCAATATAGCGCCGGCGCCCGGACGGTTCCACTTGGCAGAAAATCAGGCTAATCGCGACCCCGCATGGACGCGCTCTCCCCCGCCCCCCCCACCACCGACCCCGCGCCGCTCGCCCCGGCGGTGCGTGCCGAAGGACCGTTGCCGGCCTATCGCGCGCGCGTCGCCGAGGGACATCTGGCCGCCGACCCCGCCCAGCTGATGGCCGCCGAGCGGCTGCAGGGGCTGTGGCTGAAGCTGCGCGGCTACGATCCCGAGCCGATGCCGGCCCGCGCGCGATCCGGCCTGCTCGCCCGCTTTCTGCGCCGCAAGCCGGCCGAGTGAGCCGACGACGCGCGCGCCAACGGGCTGTACCTGATGGGCGAGGTCGGCCGCGGCAAATCCATGCTGATGGACCTGTTCTTCGCCACCGCCGACGTCCGGCGCAAGCGGCGCATTCATTTCCATCGCTTCATGCAGGATGCCCATGCCCGCATCTTCGCCTGGCGGCAGGCCAATCCCGGCGCCGACGACCCCATTCCGCCGCTCGCCGACGCCATCGCCGGCGAGGCGGCGCTGCTCTGCTTCGACGAGTTCCAGGTCAACGACATCGCCGATGCGATGATCCTCGGCCGGCTGTTCGAAGCACTTTTCGAGCGCGGGGTGGTGGTCGTGGCGACGTCGAACACGGCGCCGGACGATCTGTTCCGGGGCCAGCCGGGGCGGGACGCGTTCCTGCCGTTCATCGCGCTGATCAAGCAGAATCTCGACGTGCTGGCGATCGAGGCGGGGCGGGATTACCGCCGCGCCCGCCTGCACGGCATGGCGACCTGGCACGTGCCGGCCGACCGGCGCGCCGAGCGCGCGCTCGATGGCGCCTTCGCCGCCTTGACCGGCCACGCGCCGGCGCGGGCGGCGACGCTGATCGTCACCGGGCGTAAGGTGGTGGTGCCGCTGGCCGCCGAAGGCGTGGCGCGGTTCGACTTTCATGCGCTGTGCGGCATGCCGCTGGGGCCGGGCGACTACCTGGCGCTGGCGACGCATTTCCACGCCCTCGTGCTGGACGGCGTGCCACGCCTGTCGCCCGACAATTACGACGAGGCGCGGCGGTTCATCGTGCTGATCGATGCGCTTTATGATCATCGTGTGAAATTGGTCGCCTCCGCCGAGGCGATGCCCGATCAGCTCTACCAGCGCGGCGAGGGCGCCCGCGCCTTCGAGCGCACCGCCTCGCGACTGGAGGAGATGCAGAGCCAGGCCTATCTGGAGCTGCCGCACCTGACCTGATGGCAGCCGCGCGCCGCGCGTCTTGCCCCTGTGGCGGCAATGGGCTAGCAAGCCTCGCCTTCCGGGCGGCCAATCTGGGCGGCCGGGTGCTCGGCGGGCGGCGTTTCCCTTGAAACGATATTCCAGTCGGCCCCGGCCTCGGCCCCGCGGTTAAGGATCCTCCCATGGCACGCAACAAGATCGCCCTGATCGGCGCCGGCAATATCGGCGGCACGCTCGCCCATCTGATCGGGCTCAAGGAGCTGGGCGACGTCGTCCTGTTCGACGTGTTCGGGGGGGTTGCCGCGGGCAAGGCGCTCGACATCATGCAATCGGGTCCGGTGGACGGCTTCGACAGCGCCATGACCGGCGGCTCGGACTATGCGGCCATCGCCGGGTCGGACGTGGTGATCGTCACCGCCGGCTTCCCGCGCATGCCGGGCATGAGCCGCGACGATCTGCTGACCAAGAATGCCGGCGTCATCGCCCAGGTCGCCGACGGCATCCGGACGCATTGCCCGGATGCCTTCGTCATCGTCATCACCAACCCGCTCGACGTCATGGTGTGGGTGATGCAGCAGAAATCCGGCCTGCCCGCCAACAAGGTGGTCGGCATGGCGGGCGTGCTCGACAGCAGCCGCTTCCGCCTGTTCCTGGCCCATGAGTTCAACGTCTCGGTCGAGGACGTCACCGCCTTCGTGCTGGGCGGACATGGCGACACGATGGTGCCGCTGACGCGCTATTCCACGGTGGCCGGCATTCCGGTGCCCGACCTCATCAAGATGGGCTGGACCACCCAGGCGCGCATCGATGCGATCTGCGAGCGCACTGCCAATGGCGGCGGCGAGATCGTCAAGCTGCTCGAGAAGGGCAGCGCCTTCTACGCCCCGGCGGCGAGCGCCATTGCCATGGCCGAGGCCTATCTGCACGACAAGCGCCGGGTGCTGCCCTGCGCGGTGAAGCTCAATGGCGAGTACGGCCTGAAGGACATGTATGTCGGCGTGCCGGCCGTGATCGGGCGCAACGGCGTGGAGAAAATCGTCGAGGTGGCGTTCGAGCCGGCCGAGAAGGAAGCCTTCGACAAGTCCTGCGCCGCCGTGCAGGGCCTCATCGAGGCCTTCAAGAAGCTGGGTGTGTAATGAATATTCACGAATACCAGGCCAAGGAACTGCTGAAGACCTACGGCGTCGCCGTGCTCGACGGCCATGTCGCCTGGACGCCGGACGAAGCCGCGGCGGCGGCCGGCAAGCTGCCCGGGCCGGTCTATGTGGTGAAATCGCAGATCCATGCCGGCGGCCGCGGCGCCGGGCGCTTTGCCGATGACGCGCAGGGCAAGGGCGGCGTGCGGCTGGCCAGATCGGCCGACGAGGTGCGCGCCGCCGCCGAGGCGATGATCGGCCATACGCTGGTCACCAAGCAGACCGGGCCGGCCGGCCGGCGCGTCAACCGCGTCTATGTCGAGGCCGGCTGCGATATCGCGCGCGAGCTCTATCTCTCGCTGCTGGTCGATCGCGCCACCGCGCGGGTGACGATCATGGCCTCCACCGAGGGCGGCATGGAGATCGAGGAGGTGGCCGAGCACCATCCCGAGAAGATCCTTCGCGTCGCCATCGATCCGGCGGCCGGGGTGTGGCCGTTCCATGCCCGCAAGCTCGGCTTCGCGCTCGGGCTGAAGGGCCGGCAGATCGCCGCCTTCGGCCGCTTCGTCGAAGCCCTGTACAAGGCCTTCGTCGATCTCGACTGCGCCATCGTGGAAATCAACCCGCTGGTGGTGACGGGTGCGGGCGATGTGGTGGCGCTGGACGCCAAGATGAGCTTCGACGACAACGCGCTCTATCGCCACCCCGAGGTGGAGAAGCTGCGCGACGAGGCCGAGGAGGACCCCAAGGAGCTGGAGGCCGCCCGGCACAGCCTGAACTACGTGGCGCTCGACGGCGTCATCGGCTGCATGGTCAACGGCGCGGGCCTGGCCATGGCAACCATGGACATCATCAAGCTCTATGGCTCCTCCCCCGCCAACTTCCTCGATGTCGGCGGCGGCGCCACCAAGGAGCGCGTGACGGCGGCGTTCAAGATCATCCTGTCCGACCCCCATGTGGAGGGCATCCTGGTCAACATCTTCGGCGGCATCATGCGCTGCGACGTGATCGCCGAAGGCGTGGTGGCCGCCGCGCGCGAGGTCTCGCTCAGCGTGCCGCTGGTGGTGCGTCTCGAGGGCACCAACGTGGCGCTGGGCAAGGAGATCATGGCCAAATCCGGATTGCCGATCATCTCGGCCGACAACCTCGCCGATGCCGCTGAAAAAGTGGTCAAGGCCGTGCAGGAGGCCGCGTGATGGCTGTTCTCGTCGATGCCAATACACGGGTGATCACCCAGGGCTTCACCGGCGCGCAGGGCACCTTCCATTCCGAGCAGGCGATCGCCTACGGCACCAAGGTGATGGGCGGCGTGACCCCCGGCAAGGGCGGCACCACCCATCTCGGCCTGCCGGTGTTCGACACGGTGGCCGAGGCGGTAGTACGCACCGGCGCCACGGCCACCGGCATCTACGTGCCGCCGCCCTTTGCCGCGGACGCCATCCTGGAGGCGATCGACGCCGAGATCCCGCTCATCGTCTGCATCACCGAGGGCATTCCGGTGCTCGACATGGTGCGGGTGAAGCGCGCCCTCGACGGGTCCCGCTCCCGCCTGATCGGGCCGAACTGCCCGGGCGTGATCACGCCGGATGCCTGCAAGATCGGCATCATGCCGGGGCATATCCACCGCCGCGGGCGCATCGGCATCGTCTCGCGCTCGGGCACGCTGACATACGAGGCGGTGGCGCAGACCACGGCCGCCGGGCTCGGCCAGAGCAGCTGCGTCGGCATCGGCGGCGACCCGGTGAAGGGCACCGACTTCATCGAGGTGCTGGAGATGTTCCTCGCCGATGAGGAGACCCAGGCGATCATCATGATCGGCGAGATCGGCGGGCAGAGCGAGATCGACGCCGCCGAGTTCGTTGCCCGCAACAAGGTGAAGAAGCCGATGGTCGGCTTCATCGCCGGCGCCACGGCGCCTCCCGGCCGGCGGATGGGCCATGCCGGCGCAGTGATCAGCGGCGGGCGCGACACGGCGGCGGCCAAGTTCGAGGCGATGCGCGAGGCCGGCATCCACATTGCCGACAGCCCGGCGGCGCTGGGCAGTGTCATGGTGAAGGCGCTGCGGGGCTAGGCGAAGGGCGCCGGCCCATGCAGCTGGTGCGACGATAAGCGAAGAGCGCCAGCCTATGCGGCCGGTGTGATGATAGGTGAAGAGCGCCGGCCTATGCCGCCGGCGTGATGATAGGTGAAGAGCGCCGGCCTATGCAGCCGGCGCTGGACAGGGGCGAGGGGACCGCCGCCGTGCCATGCTGGCGCGCGCGGCGGATATCCTATGTTAATGCGGCGGGTGGTAAGGCCACCATGGCGCGCGGGTGCGCCGCGATCGGATGAGGAAGTGAGCATGGCCGGCGTCGATATTCTCGCCACTGCGTTCAACGGCGCCAATGCGGCGTTTATCGCCGATCTCTATGCCCGATGGGTGGCGCGGCCGGAATCGGTCGATCCCAGTTTCGCCGACCTGTTCGCCGCCCTGAACGACGAGGCCCGCGCCGTGCTCGGCGACGCCGCCGGCGCCTCCTGGGCGCCGCGCCATTACCAGGTCGGCGAGCCCGAGCCGGTCAAGCCCGCCGCCAGGAGCGCCAGGCCCGCCGCCGCCGAGGCGGCGCCCGAGGCGTCGGCGGCCCAGCTGCGCGCCGCCACAAAGGACAGCCTGCGCGCGCTGATGATGGTGCGCGCCTACCGCGTGCGCGGCCATCTCGAGGCCCAGCTCGACCCGCTCGGCCTGCAACTGCCCAAGCCGCACCCCGAGCTCGACCCGGCAAGCTACGGCTTCGGGGCGGCCGACATGGACCGGCCGATCTTCATCGATCACGTGCTCGGCCTGGAGACCGCAACGCCGCGGCAGATCCTCCAGATTCTGCGCGAGACCTATTGCGGGCCGATCGGCGTGGAGTTCATGCACATCCAGGACCCCGACCAGAAAACCTGGATCCAGCGCCGCGTCGAGGGGGCGCCGTGGGTCAGCGCCTTCGACAAGGCCGCCAAGACCGCCATCCTCCAGCAGCTCACCGAGGCCGAGGGCATCGAGACCTTCTGCCAGAAGCGCTTCGTCGGCACCAAGCGCTTCGGGCTGGAGGGCGGCGAGGTGACCATCCCCGCCCTGCACGCCATCATCGAGACGGCGGCGCGCGCCGACGTCTCCGAGATCGCCATCGGCATGCCCCATCGCGGCCGCCTGAACACCTTGGTCAACGTCGTCAAGAAGCCCTACACCGCGCTGTTCAGCGAGTTCGGCGGCGCCAGCTTCAAGCCCGATGACGTGCAGGGCTCGGGCGACGTGAAATACCATCTCGGCACCTCGACGGATATCGAGATCGCCGGGCGCATGGTGCATCTCTCCCTGCAGCCAAATCCGTCGCATCTGGAGGCCGTCGATCCGGTGGTGGTGGGCAAGGTGCGCGCGCGCCAGGACATGGCCGGCGACACCCGCGGCCGGCGCAGCGTGATGGGCATCCTGATGCATGGCGACGCCGCCTTCGCCGGCCAGGGGCTGGTCTATGAGACGCTGGCGATGAGCCAGCTCATCGGCTACCGCACCGGCGGCACGGTGCATGTCATCGTCAACAACCAGATCGGCTTCACCACGGTGCCGGCGCACGCCTATTCCGGCCTGTATTGCACGGACGTGGCGAAATCGATCCAGGCGCCGATCCTGCACGTGAACGGCGACAATCCCGAGGCGGTGGTGTGGGCGGCCCGCATGGCGGCCGAGTTCCGCCAGGAATTCGCCACGGATTTCGTGCTCGACATCGTCTGCTACCGCCGCCACGGCCATAACGAGACCGACGAGCCGGCCTTCACCCAGCCGATCATGTCCCGCGCCATCAAGGACCTGCCGACGACCCGCACGCTCTATGCCGAGCGCCTGGCCCATGAAGGCGTGGTGACCAAGGCCGAGGCGCAGGCCATGGAAGACGCGCTGACCGCGACGTACGAGGCGGCCTACCAGGCAGCCAAATCGTACAAGCCCAACAAGGCCGACTGGCTGGAGGGCCACTGGTCCGGCCTCAGCGTGCCGGATGACGAGAGCGAGTGGACGGAGGACAAGACCGAGGTCGAGCCCGACACCCTGCGCCGGGTCGGCGCCGCACTGGCGAGCGTGCCGGCGGGCTTCGACGTCAACTCCAAGATCGCCCGCCAGCTCGACGCCAAGCGGGCGATGATCGAGACCGGCGAGGGCATCGACTGGGCGACCGGCGAGGCGCTCGCCTTCGGCAGCTTGCTGGTCGAGGGCCATCGCGTGCGGCTGTCGGGCGAGGATTGCCAGCGCGGCACCTTCAGCCAGCGCCATGCCGTGCTGATCGACCAGGCCAGCCAGAACGAATACGTGCCGCTCAACAACATCACGCCCGACCAGGCGCGCATCGAGATCTACAACTCGCTGCTCTCCGAGGCGGGCGTGCTCGGCTTCGAATACGGCTACACGCTGGCCGATCCGCGCTCGCTGGTGCTGTGGGAGGCGCAGTTCGGCGATTTCGCCAACGGCGCCCAGGTCATCATCGACCAGTTCCTGGCCAGCGGCGAGAGCAAGTGGCTGCGCATGTCGGGCCTCGTGATGCTGCTGCCGCACGGCTATGAGGGCCAGGGGCCGGAGCATTCCTCGGCGCGGCTCGAGCGCTACCTGCAGCTCTGCGCCGAGCGCAACATGACGGTCGGCAACCTCACCACGCCGGCCAACTACTTTCACGCCCTGCGCCGCCAGCTCAAGCGCAATTTCCGCAAGCCCCTGGTGCTGATGACGCCGAAATCGCTGCTGCGCCACAAGCTGGCGGTCTCTCCGCTGGCCGATTTCGGGCCGGGCACCCGCTTCCAGCCGGCGATCGGCGAGACCGACGCCATCGCGCCCGCCGAGACGGTCCGCCGCGTCGTGCTGTGCAGCGGCAAGGTCTATTACGACCTGCTCGCCGAGCGGCGCGCCCGCGACATCAAGGATGTGGCGATCCTGCGCATCGAGCAGCTCTACCCCTTTCCGGCGGTCTCGCTGCCGCGGTTGCTCGCGCCGTACCGCAACGCCGAAATCGTGTGGTGCCAGGAGGAGCCGGAGAACATGGGCGCCTGGTGCTTCGTGGACCGGCGCATCGAGCGCGTGCTGGGCGCGCTAGACATCCGCGCCAAGCGCCCGAGCTATGTGGGCCGGCCCGAGGGCGCGAGCACCGCGACCGGCCTCGCCAAGACCCATGCCGCCGAGCAGGCCGCGCTGGTGAGCCAGGCGCTCACCGTCTGACGTTTAGACCGACCACCTGAAGGACTGGACCTGCCGCCATGGCGACCGAAATCAAAGTGCCCACGCTGGGTGAGAGTGTGACAACGGCCACGGTGGCGCGCTGGATCAAGAAGGCCGGCGAGACCGTCGCGGCCGATGAGCCGCTGGTCGAGCTGGAAACCGACAAGGTGACGGTGGAGGTCGGCGCGCCCGTCGCCGGCACGCTGAGCGAGATCCTCGCCCCCGACGGGGCGGAGGTGGCGGTCGGCGCCCTGCTCGGCATGGTGGCCGAAGCCGGCGCCCGGCCGGTGACGCATGAGCGCCCGGCGGCCAACCCGCCCGCTGGCGTCAATCCGCCACCCACCACCTCCGGCCCGGTCGCCCGCCCCGCCACCCCCCCGGCCGACATCGCGGCGGGCCACGCCCCCTTCCCGGCGGCCGCCCAGCTGCTCGCCGAGCGCGGCGTGCCCGCGAGCGAGATCGGCGCCGGCTCCGGCAAGGATGGCCGCGTGACCAAGGGCGACGTGCTGGCCTTCCTCGACCGCCCGGCCGCGGCCCCCGCCGCCGCCCCCGCGAAACCCGCCCGCGACGCCGAGCCGGGCGAGGAGCGCGTGCGCATGACGCGGCTGCGGCGCACCATCGCCGTCCGGCTGAAGGAGGCGCAGAACAATGCCGCCATGCTGACCACCTTCAACGAGGTGGACATGTCGGCCGCGATGGCGCTGCGCAGCGAATACAAGGACGCCTTCGAGAAGAAGCATGGCGGCGTCCGCCTCGGCTTCATGTCGTTCTTCGTGCGCGCCTGCGTCGCCGCCCTGCAGGAATTTCCCGCCGTCAACGCCGAGATCGATGGCGAGGACATCGTCTACAAGCACTTCATCCACATGGGCATCGCCGTCGGCGGCGCGAACGGGCTGGTGGTGCCGGTGATCCGCAACGTCGAGCGGATGGGCTTTGCCGATATCGAGAAGACGATCGGCGATTTCGGCCGCC
This sequence comes from Rhodospirillales bacterium, assembly GCA_018971455.1. Lineage (GTDB taxonomy): Bacteria > Pseudomonadota > Alphaproteobacteria > Acetobacterales > Acetobacteraceae > REEB85. Next base: position 2,291 of record JAGXAV010000002.1, on the reverse strand, counting down.
GCGCGCGCGACGGACAGCTCAAGCTCGACGAGCTCTCCGGCGGCACGTTCAGCATCACCAATGGCGGCGTCTATGGCAGCCTGATGTCCACGCCCATCCTCAACCCGCCGCAATCCGGCATTCTGGGCATGCACAAGATCCAGGACCGCCCGATGGCGATCGGCGGCAAGGTCGAAATCCGGCCGATGATGTATCTGGCGCTCTCCTATGATCACCGCATCGTGGACGGCAAGGAGGCTGTCTCCTTCCTCGTGCGGGTCAAGGAAGGTGTGGAGGATCCGCGCCGCCTGCTGCTGGGGTTGTAGGCCATGAGCGAAAATTTTGACGTCATCATCATCGGCGCCGGGCCCGGCGGCTATGTGTGCGCGATCCGCGCCGCCCAGCTTGGCATGAAGGTGGCCTGCGTGGAGAAGCGCGCGACCCTCGGCGGCACCTGCCTCAATGTCGGCTGCATTCCCTCCAAGGCGCTGCTGCAATCCTCGGAGAATTTCCACACGGCGACGCATGCCCTGGCCGAGCACGGCGTGGTGGTGAGCGACGTGACGCTCGATCTCGCCCGCATGCAGGCGCGCAAGGGCGAGGTGGTGTCGGCCAACGTCAAGGGCGTGGAATTCCTGTTCAAGAAGAACAAGGTCACCTGGCTGAAGGGCGAGGGCCGCATCGCCGGGGCCGGCCGCGTCGTGGTGGACGGCACCGAGTACGGAACGAAGAACATCGTGATCGCGACCGGCAGCGAGAGCGTGCCGCTGGCCGGCGTGGCGGTGGACGAAAAGCAGATCGTCACCTCCACCGGCGGGCTCGAACTCGACGCCGTGCCCGGACATCTGGTGGTGATCGGCGGCGGCTATATCGGCCTCGAGCTCGGCAGCGTGTGGCGCCGGCTGGGCGCCGAAGTCACCGTGGTGGAATTCCTCGACCACACCGTGCCGACCATGGACCGCGAGATCGGCCGGCAGTTCGAGCGCATCCTGGGCAAGCAGGGCATCAAGTTCCGCCTCTCGACCAAGGTGACCGGGGCGGTGACATCGCCCGACGGCGTCACCCTCACCCTCGAACCGGCCAAGGGCGGCGCTGGCGAGACGCTCAAGGCCGATGTGGTCCTGCTGGCCATCGGCCGGCGCGCCTACACCGCCGCCCTCGGCCTCGACGCCGCGGGTGTTGCCACCGACGAGCGCGGCCGCGTGCGCACGGACGCGCATTTCGCCACCAATGTCGCCGGCATCTACGCCATCGGCGACGTCATCGCAGGCCCCATGCTGGCCCACAAGGCGGAGGAAGAGGGCGTCGCGCTCGCCGAAATCCTCGCCGGGCAGGCCGGGCATGTGAATTACGACGTCATTCCGGGGGTGGTGTACACCTGGCCCGAGGTTGCTTCGATCGGCCAGACCGAGGAGCAGCTGAAGGCCGCCGGCATTGCCTACAACGTTGGCAAATTCCCCTTCACCGCGAATGGCCGCGCGCGGGCCATGGGCGACACGGATGGCTTCGTGAAGATCCTCGCCGACAAGACCACGGACCGCATTCTCGGCGCGCATATCCTCGGCCCCGATGCCGGCACGCTGATCGCCGAGCTAGCCACCGCCATGGAGTTCGGCGCGAGTGCGGAGGATGTGGCGCGCACCTGCCACGCGCACCCCAGCCTCAACGAGGCGGTGAAGGAAGCGGCGCTGGCGGTGGCGGGCCGGGCGCTGCACATCTGAGGGCGGGGCGATCCGGTTGGCCGATTATGTTGTGATGTCGCAACAATAGCGACGCGGGCCGGCGGCCGCCTTTCAGACAGGATTCGCGAAGGCGCGGGGGGGCGGCGGCCAGCGCGGCCTGGAGGCCGGGGGCGCCGCGGGCCAGCGCGGGCGGGATGGCGGCCGGGCGTATTCCCAGCATGCGGCAGAGCGGGCGCAGGATGCGCGCGGCCTGCGGGACGCCAGCGAGGAGTTCGACGGTGGCGGGCTCGGCGAGGAGGGCTTCGAGCTGGCTGGCGCGGCGTCGGTCGCGATATCGACCATCAGCTTGCCAAGCTGGACCGGGTCGCGCGGGCGTGGGGTGCGTTTGAGTGCCATGTATGAATTATGCCACGTCCAGGCGTGCGACCAAAGCGGAACCGACTAGGATTTTATTCAGAGCGGATCAAACTGACCCACTGCCGACCTGAATGGCGCGGACGGCATCATCGGCAATGCAGGTGCGGGCGTCGGGGTCAATGCTGGCTGGACGAACATGAAGGCCAATCGGGGAACGGATGTTCTGTTCGACTTCGACGGCGATCTCGGCTTTAGCGGCGGGTTCGGAGCAAG